>JAATES010000150.1 GCA_015655615.1 Actinomycetales bacterium | reverse complement strand
GTCGGTGAAGTAGCCGTCGGAGGAATCCTCGCCGTTGGTCAGCGACGGTCGGAACCCGATGTCGTAGGCCGTGTCCGCGAGGTCGCACATATCGAGCTGCTGCTCCATGGCGGCGAATCCGGTGTTGACGGACAGCCTCGTGGCGGTCAATGCGGTGATCGTGCCGCTCCGGGAGCCCTCGGAGTTTCCGGGGCTCCAGGTTCCGCCGAATCCGGTGCACGAGGCCTTGAACGAGCTCTGCTGATAGGTGCGGCTCGTGGCGTTGATGGTCGAGTTCAGGGTGTGGCCGCTCTTGAGCCATTCGGCCAGGGTGTACGGCTTGAAGGTGGAACCCGGTTGGAAGCCGCGTGACCCGCCGTGGGATTGGTCAGTGTTGTAGTTGATGGCGGTGGTGTACTTCTTCGGGCTGTCGCTGGGGTCGTAGGACCTGTTCTGGGCCATGACGAGGATCTTCCCGGTCCCCGGCTCGACCGCGGAGAGCGCGGTCGCGATGCCGTGCGACTCGTTCGCGGGAATCGACTTCTTCAGCTGGGCCGTGGCCTTCTTCTGCAGCTTCATATCGATGGTCGTCACGATGGACAGCCCACCCCGGTACAGCAGGTTCTTGCGCTCCTCCGCGGTCTTGCCGAAGACGGGGTCAGACGTGATCACCTTGGTCACATAGTCACAGAAGAACGCCGCGCTCTTCGCCGCGACGCAGCCCTGCGTGATCTCCTGCACATCCAGGGTGTCAGCGACCGAGGTGGCGCGCGCCTCTTCATACTCCGCCTTGGTGATGTAGCTCTGCTGGTACATCAGGCTCAGCACGATGTTGCGGCGCTTCTCCGCAGCCTCGGGGTGGAGCACGGGGTCGTAGGCCGCGGGACGCTGGGTGATCCCGGCGATCGTCGCCGCCTGGACGATGCTGAGATCCTTCGCGGACACTCCGAAGTAGTGTCGCGCAGCCGTCTCCGCTCCATAGACGGACGTGCCGAACTGCGCGATGTTCAGGTAGCCGTCGAGGATCTCGTCCTTGGTCATCTCGCTTTCGACGGCGATGGCGAGCTTGGCCTCGCGCAGCTTGCGCTGGTACGTGCCCTCTGTGGCTTCGGTGACGCCCTCGTCATCGCCTGCCGCATGCGCCTTCTCGATCAGGACGTTCTTCACGTACTGCTGAGTGAGAGTCGAGGCGCCCTGCGTGCCGCTGCTGCCGAGGTTGTTGACCAGCGCACGGGGAATGCCGACCAGGTCGACAGCGCCGTGCTCATAGAAGCGCTTGTCCTCGGTCGCGATCACGGCGTGCTTGAGGTTGTCGGAGATGTCCTCCAGATCGACGACGATCCGGTTCTCCCAGTAGTACGTCGCCAGGAGGGTCTTGCCATCGTTGGCGTAGATGTAGCTGGCCTCCGACAGCTTGCCCGCCTCGAAGTCAGACGGGAGGTCTTCGAAGAGCTGAGCGCCGGACTTGGTCACGGTGCTGGTGCCCAGTGCGAACGGGGCCGCCAAGGCGCCGAGCAGCAACCCGCCGATGACGGAGAGGGCGGCGAACGTTCCCACCAGCGCTAAGAGCTGAAAGACGTTGACGCGGCGTCCGCTGCCAGGGGCCAAGGTGCGCGATTGCGCGGAATTCGCCATAGGACCACAATACGGTCCCGCCAGCAGCCGCAACAGATCAGCGCTCCACGACGGTGTGAGAGTCGTGTGTGGATGTCGTGCCGCACAGTAGGCTTCATCGCATGGCACACACCTGGGAGTACGTGACGACTCCGCTCAGCATCCATAACACGAAGGCCGTGCTCAACGCCTGGGGCTCTGAGGGATGGGAACTGGTGACAGTCGTGACCGGCCCGGACGGGAACGGCCTGGTCGCCTACTTCAAGCGGCCGCTCGCCACCGAGTCATGAGCAGTCCGGGTACGGTGGCCTCGCGTCTGGCCGGCTTGGGGCTGACGCTGCCAGCGGTCGCGACCCCGCTGGCCAGCTATGTGCCCGCGTTGCGCCACGGGAACCTGGTGTGGACCTCCGGGCAGCTGCCGCTGGTGGACGGGCGCCTCGACGTGACCGGAAAAGTGGGCTTGGGCGCCGGCCTGGTCGACCCCGAGACGGCCGCAGGCCTCGCGGAGACCGCGGCGCTGAATGCCGTGGCCGCGGTGGCCGCCGTGGCAGGGTCGCTGGACCGGGTGGTGCAGATCGTCAAGGTGGTCGGCTACGTCGCCAGCGATCCGGCATTCACCGGGCAGCCGGCAGTGGTCAACGGAGCGAGCCAGCTGCTCGGTCAGATCTTCGGAGACGCTGGTGCGCACGCGCGCAGTGCGGTGGGTGTCAGCGTCCTGCCGTTGGACTCGCCGGTGGAGATCGAGCTGATCGTGGCGCTCGCCGACCGGTAGGACACGCCGCACCCCACCTGTGCGGCCCTGCAGCCATCCACCGCTAGCGGGCCCGGCGTTCCAGCCGCTCCAGATCGACGAGGACCAGCACTCGGCCCTCGCGGCGTATCCACTTCCGGGCCGTGAAGTCCGCCAGCGCCTTGTTGACGGTTTCCCGCGAGGCGCCGACCAATTGCGCCAGCTCCTCCTGCGTGAGCTCGTGGGCCACGCGGATGCCACCGTCGGTCGGTTCGCCGAACCGGCGCGAGAGGTCCAGCAGCGCTTTGGCCACCCGCCCGGGAACATCAGAGAAGACGAGGTCGGCGAGCGCCTCATCGGTTCGGCGCAGGCGTTGCGCCAGGGCGCCGAGCAGGGGGGTGGCCACGGAGGGGTGGGACTCCAGCCAGGTCGCCAGTTTTGCATGCGGCAATTCCCGCAGCACTGAATCGGACACGGCCGTCGCCGTCGCCGTGCGCGGACCGGGATCGAAGAGCGACAGCTCGCCGAGCATCTCTCCTGGACAGAGGACCGCGAGCAGGTTCTCCCGGCCGTCACTGGAGGACCGCCCCAGCTTGATCTTTCCCTCGGTGATGATGAAGAGCTGGTCGCCCGGTGCGCCCTCCTGGAAGAGGACCTCGCCCTTGGCAAGGTCGACCTGCGACATGGAGTCGAAGAGCGCGCGAGCTTCGGCCTCGTCGAGGTTGGCGAAGAGCGGGGCGTGCAGCACGGTGTCGTTGGTCACATCGGTCCTTCGAGCTGGAGTGAGGCGGTGCGGTTACCAGTCTGCCTCATTCTCGCCCGCATGACAGTGCTCCGGAGTCAGCCTCCCGTGGCAGAGCCTCTGGCGGAGCCCTGAGACAATGGTGGGGTGACCATACCGGTAGCTCCGACTCGGCGCAGCCTGGTGCGCCGTGCGCGCAAGATCGACCGCACACTGGCGGTGGCCTACCCCGATGCCCGGTGTGAGCTGGACTACGAGACACCCCTTGAGCTGCTGGTCGCGACGGTGCTCTCCGCCCAGACCACGGATGTGCGAGTCAACCAGGTCACACCCGAGCTCTTCGAGACCTATCCCGACGCGTCTGCATTCGCTGCGGCCGACGTGCGTGACCTGGAGGACATCCTTCGCCCCCTGGGCTTCCAGCGGGCGAAGGCGCGAGCACTCACCGGGCTGGGCCGCGCGCTCGTGGCAGACCACGGCGGGACCGTGCCGGGGGACCGCACTGCACTGATGGCGCTGCCCGGGGTCGGTCGCAAGACTGCGAACGTGGTGCTGGGAGAGGTGTTCGGCGTGCCATCCTTCACCGTCGACACCCATGTCGGACGCGTGTCGCGCAGGCTGGGGCTGACCGGCAACGAGGATCCGCTCGCGGTCGAGCTTGACCTGCAGGCATTGTTCGAGCCTCGTCAGCGAACGGCGATCTCGCATCGGCTCATCTTCCACGGACGGCGCACCTGCCATGCACGCAGTCCGATGTGCGGCACGTGCACCGTCGCCCTGTGGTGCCCGTCCTCAGATCTGGGACGCTGAGGCGCCGGCGGCCGGGACATGCTCGGCCAGCCAGGTCAGGAGGATCTCGGTCACCGCGTCGGAACGCTCCTCCTGGGGGAAGTGCCCGGAGCCTGCGATCTGCTCGAACTGCAACCGGGTCGCCAGGGCCCCGGAGTCCATTCCCACCCAGCGGCGATGCAGATAGGGGTCCTCTGCGCCGTGGAGCTGCAGTGCGGGCACGGCGATCGGAGCCCGCACCGCTGTCAGGTAGCGGCGGTGGGTGGCACCCGTGGCGTTGCGCAGGAACCACCGGTAGGTCTCGAGGCTCGAATGGGCGACGGCCGGCAGCCGCATGGCGGTGCGGTACACCTCGAGGTCCTCAGGTTCCCAGGGCTGAACCGCGCCCTCGGACAGCAGGGTCGCGACGAGGTCGGAGTGACGGAACCGGTGCTCCACCAGGCCCGGGACCAGAAGAGCGTTGAGCCGCCGGCGTGCCGGTGCGGTCAAGGCGCCATACATCGAGGCGTGGACGCGGGCGGGGTGAGGTGCGCTCACTGCGACGACTGCGGTGGTCACCGCTGGCATCAACGTGGGCATCGACCAGGCCACGGTGCCTCCGAGACCGTGCCCGATCACGATGGCCTGGCCTGCGCCCAGAGCGCGGATGACGCCAGCCACGTCCCGGGTGAGATTGGGCATGTCGTACCCCTGGGGCGGCTTGTCGGAGGCGCCGTGGCCGCGCAGGTCCATGGCGGCGACGCGGTACCCGGCATCGGCGAGCGCCGTGATCTGGTGCCGCCAGGTCCACCACAGCTGAGGAACGGAGTGCAACAGCACGATCCGGGGAGCCTGTGCGGATTGCGGCCCGGCCACTGCGACATGGAAGCGCGCCCCGTTCGCAGAGACGAACTGGTGCTCCCACTCGCCGGGCAGCAGCAGATCGCTGTAGTCGGCGACCACTGCTATCGGCTCGCTGCAGGCGTGGCGGGCGGCTCCGCCTGGTCGGAGGTCACCGCGGGCTCCTCACTGGCATCGGCGGGGGCCTCGACTGACACGACGACCACGTCCTCCGACGGGCCCCGGCGGTCCTTCGGTGGGTCGAAGCGATAGCCGACGTTGCGCACAGTGCTGATGAGCTGTTCGTACTAGGTGCCGAGCTTGGCGCGAAGCCGCCGGACGTGGACGTCGACGGTACGGGTGCCTCCGTAGTAGTCGTAGCCCCAGACCTCTTGCAGGAGCTGCGCGCGGGTGAAGACGCGGCCCGGGTGCTGCACCAGGTATTTGAGGAGCTCGAACTCCTTGTACGTGAGGTCCAGGTGGCGCCCGCGCAACCGGGCGGTGTACCCGGAGGCATCGATGACGAGGTCACCGGTGGCGATCTCCTCTGGCTGGTCATCGCGGGTGGCCCGGGCATCGCGCTCACGGGCCAGCCTGATGCGAGCCTCGACCTCGGAGGGCGGGGCGGAATCGAGGACGAGGTCATCAGCGCCCCACTCCGCCGTGACGACCATCAGTCCGCCCTCGGTGAGGATGAGGATGAGGGGGACGGTCAGCCCGGTTGCTCGCAGGATGCGGCACGTGGTCCGAGCTGTGACCAGGTCGCGGCGGGCATCGAGGAGCACCACGTCGGCATCAGGTGCGTCGACGAGCGCCGAAGGCTCCATGGGCAGCACGCGAACCTGGTGGCTGAGCAGACCGAGCGCGGGCAACACCGTTGCCGAGCCACCAGCGGTGGGAGTCAGCAGCAGCAGGTCCGCCATACGAAACCTCCGGCCGTTGTGCTGATAGTGGTGGTGGACCGTGCGAAGCCCCGACTGACCGATCCACCTATGTATCACCGTACCGTTCCGCAGCGGTGCTGGCTGTCGGTGTCGGTCTCGGCGATCATCTGGGACACTGTGACCGTGAGGTTTCTTCCCCGGTCATTGGACCTGTCGACGCGTGCCATCATGACAGCGGCCATGGCTGCGGCGCTTGCCGGCGG
>JAATES010000183.1 GCA_015655615.1 Actinomycetales bacterium | reverse complement strand
GGCGATCCGGTTCTCCACGACCTCTTGGGTCGGGTTGCCGATGCGGGTATAGATGGGGCCGAGGTCCTTGAGCGCGAATCGGTCTGCAGCAACTCCTGCGTCGGGGAAGACGAAAGAGGTGGTCTGGTAGATCGGCAGCGCTCGAGCACCGGTGGTCGGGTCGGGGACCTGGCCGGCATGGATCTGGCGGGTCTCGAAGGACCAGTCGGATGAAGACATGGGGGTTCTCCTAAAGATGGCGGGTGGCAAGGCGAGGGGTGCTCAGCTGAGCAGCGATGCTGGTCGAACGGGGAGGCCGCGGTGACTGGAGGCTCACATAGCCTCCGCGCGGTGGAACTGGCGTGTAGCCAGGTCAACAACACATTCGCGCGCTCATGCCGTCACTGTAATCGCGGATGGGGCCTCGTGTCCGCGTGTCGGTGAGACAAATCTCACTGTGTGGACATCGAGCGCGAGGCCTGGAGTGAGTCGGCGTGACCTCTGTGACTATTGAGGTTCATGAGTACATTGTGACTGCTGTTTCCACTGAGGTGAAAGTTCGCTACTCTCGGAGGACCATCAATCCACGGAACCGCGGAGGCTTGCATGTCGCGACGCCAGCACAGCGTGAGCGCGCCCACGTCGCGACCTTCGCGCGGACGGCGCCGTGGCACGACGCTGATCGCCACCATGGTCTTCGCCCTGGGTGCGACCATTCTCCCGGCCAGCGCAGACCCGGACACTCCTGATGTCGACACCCTGCGGGCACAGGCGGCTGACGTGGCGAGTCAGGTCGCCGCCATGGATGTCTCGATTGCCGGCCTCGAGTCGGATGTGGACACCGCCTGGACGGCTGTCGCGCAGGCGGGTGAGGACTACACGCAGGCCACCGTCGATCTGGACGAGGCGCAGCGCAAGTCTGATGATGCGAGCGCGCGGCGCGATCAGGCGCTGGCACGACAGGAGGCCTCCCGGCAGGTCCTTGCGGGGATCGCCCGCGATGCGGCACGAAGCTCGGCCGGCACGGAGCAGCTCCAGGCGGTCCTGACCGCCGATGGTCTCGATGAGGCGATAGCCAATTCTGCGGCGATGGATCTGGTCAGTGAGAAGTCCGAGCGCGCGGTGCAGCAGTTCCAGGCCGACTCCGTCGTGGCCGAGACACTGGAGCGGGTAGCCGACGACGCTGTCGCGGACCTGACCGCGAGCAAGAAGGAGGCCGCCGCGACCCTGCAGGCTGCCAAGGAGCGCCAGGCCTCCGCCGAAGCGTTGCAGACGAGTGCTGAGACGCAGCGTGCCCAGGCGCTCTCCACCTTGGCCGCACTTCGTCAGAGCACGGTGGCGGCCGAACGCCAGCGCCAGCAGACGCTGGCGGATCAGCGGGACAAGCAGCGCGAGGCAGCGGCCAAGGCGGCCCGGGAAGATGCCGGAGACGACCAGGGAGATTCGACAGCAGGTTCACCGAGCTCCACGCCGACGAAGAGCACTGCGACTTCCACGCCCAAGCCGTCAGCGACGCCGAAGCCCAGCACGTCGACGAAGCCTTCGAAATCGCCCACGAAGTCACCGACGCCCACCAAGTCGCCCACGCCCACGAAGTCGCCCACGCCTACGAAGTCGCCCACGCCGAAGCCTGACGATGATGATGACGATGACGACGGCAGCCTGCTGGGCACCGGAGTCTCGGTGGGAAGCGCGGCGGAGGGTCGGGCCGCCGTGGCGAAGGCCAAGGAGCAGCTCGGTGACTCCTACGTGTGGGGAGCGACGGGCCCGAACACCTTCGATTGCTCGGGGCTGACGCAATATTCGTGGCGGAAGGCCGGAGTGTCGCTCCAGCGCACCTCTCGGTCACAGTACGTGCAGGTGCTCAAAGTGAGCCTGAACAACCTGCGACCGGGTGACCTGGTGTTCTGGGGCAACGACCCCGACGTGCCGAGCTCGATCTACCATGTGGCCATGTACATCGGCGGCGGGCAGATCATCGAGGCACCGCGACCGGGTCTGAGTGTCCGGATCACGTCGATGCGTTACACGAACATCATGCCGTATGGCGGACGCCCCTGAGGCGCACTCGTCAGTGTGCGCCGAAGGTGTACCCCGTGTCGATGGCGCGCTGGAACGACCGCTCGATCTCGACCTCGGCACCCGCGCGATCCACCCAGTGGGCACCTTCGACGGACTTGCCGGGTTCGAGGTCCTTGTAGACCTCGAAGAAATGCTGGACCTCCAGGCGGTGGAAGTCGGAGACGTCGTCGATGTCCTGTCGCCAGGCGGCACGCTGGTCACCGGTCGGGACGCACAGCACCTTGTCGTCACCGCCCGCCTCGTCGCGCATCCGGAACATTCCCAAGGCGCGGCAGCGGATCAGGCAGCCCGGGAACGTCGGCTCCTCGAGCAGCACGAGTGCATCGAGCGGATCGCCGTCCTCGCCGAGCGTGCCCTCGATGAATCCGTAGTCATCCGGGTAGCGCGTCGACGTGAACAGCATGCGGTCCAGCCGGATGCGACCCGTCTTGTGGTCGACCTCGTACTTGTTCCGCTGACCCTTGGGGATCTCGATCGTGACGTCGAACTCCACAGCGCATTCCTCCGGTCGCATCGCCCTAGCCGACGACGCAGGTCTCGTCCTGACTGTGGCCATCATGCCCGACTGGTGACCAGAATCCGAATTCTCGCCGTGGCGGACGGCGGTGCAGCGCTCCGCCACGCAACCTGGATACCGGCAGTTCGGTATCACGGTGCTCTAGTCTGGCGCAGAGGGTCGCGTGATCCTGCGCAGGGTGTCGCCCGGCGCGAGATCAAGAGGCCCGGGGTATCCGTTGTTCGACTGCCCACGGAAGGCTGTGCACAAGGTCATGGGTGTTCGTCGTCGCAGGGCTGTCGGTGTCGCCGTCACCTTGACGCTGCTAGCCACGGGGGGCTACCTCTGGGCCGATGCCACCGACATGGTCGGCGGGTACCTGACGACGTCTCCGATGCCGTCGCCCGCTTCGCCCTTTCCCACTGCGCCGGGCGCAGTCGAGCCGTCTGACCCGGCCGCAGCCCCGCAGGGCGCTCAGGCCTCGGCGCCGCAGGCGTCGACTGCTGCGGTGGGCAAGGCGCTCGCGGCATTGCTCAAGGACAAGGACTCCGTCGGGGACTCCGTCGGCGTGCTGGTCACGGATGCGGTGACCAGCACGGTGCTCGCCGAGCATGACGCGGACCGGGCGATGACTCCCGCCTCCACCCAGAAGCTGCTCACCGCATTGGCGGCGAGTGCCGCCTTGGACCTGTCCGCCACCCTGCCGACCTCAGTCGTCCAGGCGTCGGCAGGCACGATCATCCTGGTCGGCGGTGGCGACATGATGCTGGCGCCCGATCGCGGAGACGCCGCAGAGATCAACGGCCGGGCCGGTCTGGGGGACCTTGCCGACACGGTGGCAGCGAAACTCGCGCTGACGGGGGACACCGAGGTCACGCTGCGGTATGACGACACCTTGTTCTCCAGTGACACCTGGTCGGTCTGGTCGTCCGACCCGGAGACGGGCTATGCCGCACCGGTGGTTCCCCTGGCCGTCGACGTCGGGCGCCGTAGTTCGGGCGAATACGCTCCCCGCTACTCGGACCCTGCAAAGGAGGCCGCCCGGGTGTTCGCCGCCCGGTTGGAGGATCACGGAGTCACCGTCACGGGGTCCGTCGCTCGCGCAGTCGCTCCGGCCGCGGCCACTGCCATCGCGTCGGTCCAGTCGGCGCCGCTGCGGGACGTGATCGACTACTTCCTGACGCATTCGGACAACTCGATCACCGAGGTGGTGGGGCGCCTCGTCGCCGTGCAGCAGGGACTGCCCGCCTCGTTCGAGGGAGCGACGACGGCTGTTCTGGCCGAGCTGAAGACGCTCGGCATCGACACCACGGGGATCACGCTGGTCGATTGCAGCGGGCTGGCGGACGGCTCTCGGGTGTCAGCCCGCACCCTGGGTCAGGTCGTCAGCCTGCTGACGGCGCCAGAGAACGCGCAATACCGCGATGCGGCGATGGGTCTGCCGGTGGGGGGATGGAGCGGCACCCTGGCAGACCGCTTCGAGGATTCGAGAGTCACGGGCCTGGTCCGCGCCAAGACCGGCAGCCTGGTGGGAGTCAGCGCGCTTGCGGGTACGGTGATGACCACTGGTGAACGGCAGCTGATCTTCGTGGTCCTCATCGACGACACCGAGTCGACCTGGGGGGCTCGCAAGGCCATCGATGCGTTCGTCAAGGCGATCGCGAAGTGACTTCGGCAATCTGAACGGTGACGATGTGAGCGAGAACGACTCCCTGGTCGACTGGTCGGCAGCGGCCCGCCTGGCAGGACGGGTCATTGCGCCCGGGCCGGTGCGATCCCGATCCGAATTGTCCGATCTCGTATCCGAGCTGCGGGAGGCCGCAGGCCGCGCCGTTGCGCCCGTGGTGGCGGCCAGTGGACTCGCCTCGAGGATCGGGGCGGAGGGCGAGGCGTTCGCCTCCCTCTCCGCGGTGCACGTGGTCGACCGAGCTCAGTGGGCGATCGCCAACGCCGAGTCCATGTCCGCGCTGGCCGGACCGTTGCTGTCGGTCGGATCCTCCGGCGAGCAGGCCGCGGTCTCCGCGGTGGCCACCGCGGAGACCGCTGCCCTGCTGGCGCTGCTGTCGACCAAGGTGCTGGGGCAGTTCGACCCCTATGGCGCAGTCACGTCCGGCCATGGTGGGCGCCTCCTGCTGGTCGCCCCGAACATCCTCGGAGTCGGCTCGGCGCTCGGAGTCCCTGCCCATGACTTCCGGCTCTGGGTGTGCCTGCATGAGCTCACCCACGCCGCTCAGTTCCGGGCGGCACCCTGGCTTGCCGACCACCTTCGCGCGGAGATCGCGGCGCTGGCTCCCTCCATGACGGCCGCCGGCGAGCCTGGTTCCGTGTGGGAGCCGCTGGTGCGTGCGGGCAGGGTGGTGCGCACCGGCTACCAGGTGGTGCGTGGCACGCCAGGGGCTAGTCTGGCGGACGCCGTCATGACACGGGAGCAACTGGCTCGGGTAGATCGCATCACGGCGGTGATGGCGCTGATCGAAGGCCATGCCGACGTGACGATGGATGCCGTGGGCCCCGAGGTGGTACCCAGCGTCGGACAGTTGCGTGCGGCCTTCGACCAGCGTCGGCAGTCTCCGCGCCGTGGCACGCAGGTGGTGGGCAGGCTGCTCGGATTGTCGAACAAGATGGCCCAGTACCGCGAGGGCGCGGTCTTCGTGCGCCAGATCGTCGCCGCCGTGGGACTAGACGGATTCTCCCGAGTCTGGACGGACCCCGCCACGCTGCCCTCGGCACGTGAGATCAAGGACCCCGCGCAGTGGGTGCGCCGGGTTCACGGCTGATCGGGCCCATGTCCGGTCCGCCTCCGGCACTCGCCGCCACGCGGCTCGCCGTCCGCACCGCCTGCGCCGATCTCAATCCGGGCGACCTCGTCCTGGTGGCATGCTCAGGCGGTGCCGACTCGCTGGCGCTGGCGGCGGCGACGGCCTGGGTGGCGGCCCGGATCGGTGTGGGAGCGGGTGCGGTGATCGTCGACCACGGGCTGCAAGCGGGAAGCGACGTGATCGCGGGCCACGCCCGGGAACAGTGCGCCGACCTGGGCCTGGACCCAGTGGTCGTGCGGCCGGTCCAGGTGCCCGGCGGCACTGCTGCGGGCGGACCCGAGGCTGCCGCACGTCAGGCGCGGTACGACGCATTGGAGTCGTTCGCGGTCGAGAGCGGCGCCCGTGCGGTGCTCGTCGGGCACACGGCTGACGATCAGGCCGAGACGGTCCTGCTGGGTATGGCGCGCGGTTCGGGGGCCCGGTCGCTCGCCGGGATGCGGCCCCGCTCGGGGCTGTGGCGGCGGCCCTTCCTGCACTTGCGCCGAGCGCAGACCGAGGCTGCCTGTCACGAACTGGCCCTCGATCCATGGCAGGACCCGACCAATGCGGGCCGGCCAGGCGACCCGCTGCGTTCGCGGGTGCGCGCCGATGTGATCCCCGTCCTGGAGGGAGTTCTGGGACCCGGCGTGGTCCAGGCGCTGGCCCGCACGGCCGATCTGCTCCGCGAGGACGACGATTTCCTGACCGGTCTGGCCGCGGAGGCCCGGGAGCACCTTTCCGGTGGCGAGGCGGGATCTGGAGCCCTCGGTCGCCTCGACGTGGCCATGCTTCGAGCCTGCCCGCCGCCGGTACGTGCCCGGGTGATCCGCGGTTCCTTGTTGGGTGCAGGTGTGCCGGGCGGCTCACTGCGGCGCGAGCACGTGCTCGCCGTCGATCGCCTGGTGACGCAGTGGCATGGGCAGGGTCCCATCCAGGTGCCGGGCCGGATTCAGGTGTCCCGACACTATGGCACGCTTGTCCTGGAAAGATCGTCGTGACCTGCACCCCGCGCAAGGAGATCACCCGTGGCGTCAGCCGCCCCTGAAAGTGACATCGAACATGTTCTACTCACCGAGCAGCAGCTCGATTCGCGGCTGACCGCGATCGCCGCTCAGATCGACGCCGACTACGCCGGCTGCGACCTTCTGCTGGTCGGCGTGCTGAAGGGGGCGGTCATGGTGATGGCCGACCTTTCGCGTCGCATCACCCACCCGGTCACCATGGACTGGATGGCCGTGTCCTCCTACGGTTCCGGGACCAAGTCATCCGGCGTGGTCCGCATCCTCAAAGACCTCGACTCCGACCTCCATGGCCGCCATGTCCTGGTCGTCGAGGACATCATCGACTCAGGGCTCACGCTGTCGTGGCTGGTGGCCAACCTGCGTAGCCGCGGCGCCGCCTCGGTCGAGATCGCGGCGATGCTGCGTAAGCCCGACGCAGCGAAGGTGGAGGTCGATGTGCGCTATGTCGGTTTCGACATCCCGAACGAGTTCGTCGTCGGGTACGGGCTGGACTACGACGAGCATTACCGCAACCTGCCCTACGTCGGCACCCTCAAGAGCTCCGTCTACTCCTCCTGACGATGGCTTGAGGGCCCCGGCTGAGGCGTCAGCGCCCGCTGTGGGCACACGCCCTGGGCGAACAGGGGTTCCTCAGCAGGGAACTTCCTGGTTGGACCGTGTAGGTTCGACGCCAGACAACGCGCGCGACCGAAGGGACCACGGGACTCCTCCCGACCTGTGACCATGAAGCGAATATTTAGCGGCCCGGCCGTATGGGTCATCCTGGTGATCGCCCTGCTCTTCCTGGCCTTCTCGTTCTTCAACCGTTCCGAGGTGTCGAAGATCGACACCTCGGACGGAATCGAACTGCTCAAGGCCGGCAAGGTGGACCGTGCCGTGGTGATCGACGGCGATCAGCGGGTCTCACTGGATCTGGCTGAGAACTTCAAGGACGGCGACAAGGACCGCGGCAAGAAGGTCGAGTTCTATTACGTCGCCCCGCAGGGCACCACGATCGTGAACGCCGTCGAGGATGCCACGCTCAAGGACGGCTACGACTCGCAGATCGCGAAGACCAGCATCTGGACGTCGATCCTGTCCCTGCTTCTTCCGTTCTTGATCATCGGCGTGATCTTCTACTTCCTCGTCTCCCGCATGCAGGGCGGGGGGTCGAAGGTCATGGGCTTCGGCAAGTCCAAGGCGAAACTGGTCGACAAGGACATGCCACAGGTCACCTTCGCCGACGTTGCCGGGGCGGATGAGGCCGTGGACGAGCTCCGCGAGATCAAGGAGTTCCTGGCCGAGCCGGCCAAGTTCCAGGCCGTCGGTGCGAAGATCCCCAAGGGCGTGCTGCTCTACGGCCCGCCCGGGACCGGCAAGACCTTGCTGGCACGGGCCGTGGCAGGGGAGGCTGGCGTCCCGTTCTTCTCGATCTCCGGCTCGGACTTCGTCGAGATGTTCGTCGGTGTCGGGGCCAGCCGGGTCCGTGACCTCTTCCAGCAGGCCAAGGAAGCGGCGCCCGCGATCATCTTCGTGGACGAGATCGATGCCGTCGGCCGGCACCGGGGCGCGGGCATGGGTGGCGGTCACGACGAGCGCGAGCAGACACTCAATCAGCTGCTGGTCGAGATGGATGGCTTCGACGTCAAGGCGAACGTGATCCTGATCGCTGCGACCAACCGGCCGGACATCCTGGACCCTGCGCTGCTGCGGCCCGGCCGGTTCGACCGTCAGATCGCGGTCGAGGCACCCGACCTCCAGGGGCGCCGCCAGATCCTCGAGGTCCATGCCAAGGGCAAGCCCATGGTTGGCAGCGTCGACCTGGAGTCGGTAGCCCGGCGGACCCCCGGGTTCTCCGGAGCGGACCTGGCCAATGTGCTCAACGAAGCCGCACTGCTCACGGCGCGCTCGGGTGCCCAGCTGATCGACGACCGTGCACTCGACGAGGCCATCGACCGGGTGATCGCCGGTCCGCAGAAGCGCACGCGGGTGATGAACCCGGACGAGCTGATGAACACGGCGTACCACGAGGGCGGGCACGCACTCGTGGCCGCGGCGCTGCACTATACCGATCCGGTCAGCAAGATCACGATCCTCCCGCGTGGACGGGCCCTCGGCTACACGATGGTGCTGCCCACGGAGGACAAATACTCCAAGACGCGCAACCAGCTGCTCGACGAGCTGGCGTATGCGATGGGCGGCCGCGTCGCCGAGGAACTCGTGTTCCACGACCCGACGACGGGGGCTTCCAACGACATCGAGAAGGCCACCGCCACGGCGCGCAGCATGGTGACGGAGTGGGGTATGAGCTCGCGCATCGGCGCGGTCAAGCTCGGCGAGAACTCCACCGAGCCCTTCATGGGACGCGATATGGGGCACACCGCGGCCTACTCGGAGCAGATCGCCTCCGTCGTCGACGAGGAGGTCCGTCGCCTGGTGGAGACCGCCCATGACGACGCCCGCGAGATCCTGGTCGAGTATCGCGAGGTGCTTGACGCACTGGTCGCCGAACTGCTGGAGCGCGAGACCCTCAATCAGGCTGAGATCGAGCGGATCTTCGCACCGATCGTGCGGCGCGGTGAACGGGAGGTCTGGACCTCGGGGGACGGGCGTGGCCCGGAACGCGGACCGATACCGGTCCCGGCGCGGTTGCGCGAGGCCTACGCCCGGCACCAGGGCGGTCCGGGCTTCGTGCAGGCACCGGCACCCGTCGAGACGACCAGGGTGGAACCGACAGATCTCGGCACGGCGCACCCGGAACCCGGTGACTCGGGCGCGTCGCACTGAGTGGAGGTCCCGATGACCGGAGATTTCGATCAGAAGCGTGCCGAGGCAGCCGTTCGAGAGCTGTTGATCGCTGTCGGGGAGGACCCCGACAGGGAGGGACTGCGCGACACCCCTGGCCGGGTCGCCCGTGCGTACGCCGAGACCTTCGCGGGACTCTGGCAAGATCCGTCCGTGGTGCTGGAGACCGTCTTCGACCTGGGGCACGACGAGATGATCCTGGTCAAGGACATCAAGCTCTACTCGACGTGCGAGCATCACCTCGTGCCCTTTCACGGGATGGCCCATGTCGGCTACATTCCCGGCCAGGACGGCCGGGTCACGGGGCTGAGCAAACTGGCCCGGCTGGTCGACGTCTTCGCACGACGGCCACAGGTCCAGGAGCGGCTGACCACGCAGGTGGCCGACTCGCTGGTCGATGCGCTGCGCCCGCGCGGCGTCATCGTCGTGGTCGAGTGCGAGCACCTGTGCATGTCGATGCGCGGGGTCCGCAAGCCCGGCTCGCGCACGGTGACCTCCGCTGTCCGGGGGCAGATGCGTGACCCCGCGACCCGCGCCGAGGCCATGAGCCTGATCCTCGGCCGCTGAGGGGTCTCAGTCCAGCGGCCCGGCGGCGCCCGGAATCGACGTCAGACAAGCCGCAATGCCGTGGCCGCGCGTCTGCGGCATCCGTTCCGTGGGCTTCTGGAGAAATCTCGCCCGTGACTGCAAGTTCTCGCCTGCCTGGGACACAGGTGGCATGAAGGGCTTTGCCAGGGTGAGATATCGCTTGGAGGAGGACGTCCGTGTCCAGCCGCCACCGGGACGTGGGGAGATGACCGACATCGAGCCGCCAGCAACGCCGCAGCCTTCCGCGCCGACGCATCCGCCGGGCTGGTTCGACGACCTGTTCGCCACCCACGCGGCCGCGATCCATCGGTACTTCCTGCGCCGGACCTCTCGCAACGATGCCGAGGACCTGGCCGCTGATGTCCTGGCGACAGCGTGGCGGCGCCAGGAGCACATCGTGCCGGGCACGGAACTCGCCTGGCTGTATCGGACAGCCGGGTTCATCCTCGCCAACCATCGACGTCGGCACGTCGTGGAGCTCTGGGGCGACGACGGGTCATCCTCCGGCCACGGAGCCGCCATGGCAGCGCAGGATCCGGGCGAGAGCGTGGATGACGCGGACCTGGCCCGGGCCGCCTTGGCGGCATTGAGCTCCAGGGACCGGGAGATCCTGCTGCTGGTGGCCTGGGACGGCATCAGCCGTTCCGATCTGGCCGCCGTGCTCGGGCTGTCGCTCGGGGGGGCCGATGCCGCGCTGTCGCGTGCCCGGGCACGGCTGCGCGAGCGGTGGCCAGCCGCGGATCAGGCGTGATCCCTGTGCAAGGAGCCAGCGGCGCGATACATAGACACAGCAGGACGCCAGCACCGACTCGGCATGCTGCCGAGCGGACCGCGCAGGGCGGATGCCCGCGGCGGGAGAGGACACCATGACTAAGAACGGACATGACGATTCCACGGGGAACGACGTCTGGTCACCGGACGAGCTGATCGAGGCATTGCATGCACTGGACCCGGCTGCCGGCCATTGCACGGATCTGGGGAGCTTGCGTGCTGCGGTGGACGCCACGATGGCCCGGTCGACCGAGGACCACGGCGTGATGCCATCCCGCGACGACGGCGCCGTGTCATCCCGCGACGATGGCGCGTTGCCGGGCGCAGGGGGACCGGCAACGCGGGAATCGGCCGCTGCGGAGTCCGCTGACGGCGGGCTGGTGCTGACACTCGAACCGCATCGGAGGCGGTGGCGGTCCGCGCCCTGGAAGGCGGTTGCGGCGGTGTCCGTCGGCGTCCTGGCCGTGGGTGCGGGAGGTTACGGTCTGGGGGCGGCACGCCCCTCCGGCCATGAGGTGGTGACGTCCGCAGCCTCGCGGATGGTGGAACCTGCCGTCACCCATGCCGCCGCGGGCGGGACCCAGAGGGAGTCGGGCGCGAGTGATTCGGTGGCTGCCACCGAGGTCTTCCAGAGCGGTTCCGCTGCCGCGGCGAGGACGTCGGGATTGACGGCGACCGCGAACCAGGGGGCCTCGTCTGCGCAGGCAGATCTCGCCGCGGCGTGGTCCCAAGGGCACTTCGCCTTCACCGACGGCGGATTGGTGACAGAAGCCACGACAGCCGAAGGCTGGGGAGTCGATGCCTCCGGGGTGTATTCCTCCACTGCCGTGGCTTCGCTTGCGAAGGTCTTCGGTGTCCCGGGCAAGCCCCAGGAGGTGACCGACGGTACGTCGGTCTGGTCGGTCACCGCCGGGAAGGATCAGAGCCAGCGGGTCAGCCTCGACAAGTCGGGTCGGTTCGACTTCAGCGACTATGCGGATGAGGAAGGATCCGCCAAGGGCCAGGAGAAGAAGGCTGCGATCTCCGACAGGAAGGCTGTCAAGAAGGTGACGGCGGTTCTGACGGACCTGGGCCTCGACGCGACGCAGTGGACCGTGTCCCTCGACACGGACTACGGCATGGCGGCGGACGAGCGGGGCGCGAGCAGCGAGGACGCCTATGTGAGCGTGACGGCGTCGGAGGTGCTGCGTGGAAAGGCTTCCGGGCGTGCTTGGTCATTCAGCTTCTACGGTGACACCCTCCAGTGGGCCGATGGCACCCTGGCTCCCGCGATCTCGCTGGGCGAGTATTCGGTGGTGTCCCCGGCAGCAGCCATGGCACGGCTGAGCGATCCGCGTTTTGGGTCGAGCCAATGGCCGGTGTCCTACCCGGCAGCGGTCCAGCAGTATTGGGAGTCAGACGGTGATGACGCCTTCGCACTCGCTGGCGGCTCGGTGCCGCCGACCCCGGCGGCCGGAGACAAGCTCGATTGGCCGACAGCCGGGGTGACCTTCACCTCGGCCCGACTGGGGCTGAGCGTCTACACCCAGTCGGACGGCGCGACGCTGATGCTACCCACCTATGAATTGTCCGCTGCCAACGGAGCGGCCTGGTCCGTGATCGCGATCTCGGACGATTCGCTCGAAACGGGCCTCTAGCGGGCGTCAGCCTACAGCGGCATCCGCACCGTCGCGGGCCTGCCGCAGCAGGTTGATGAGCTCGAGGACCACCGCCGGCTCGACCAGGTGATTGGAGCGCTTGACCCGCACCTCGAGCAGGTCAACGTCCAGGGGGTCCATCGACACGTCGGCGATGTAGCCGCGCGCCTCATCTGCCACTGCCCAGGACTGCTCGTTCGGGGTCAGGCCGTCGTAGTCGCCCATGGTCCTCTCCTCTGTCTGCGGCCGTGATGAGCCGATGACTACGACCGTAGCGGCATGTCCAGGCGTCTCAATGAGACTTTCTTCCCGATTTGCCCCTGCGCAGGATCCGCCCGTGCTTTCCCTCGCCCGGACGCTCTGCCCTAGAGTGAGCGGGTGAGCGATCTCGGTGCGGTGGCAGGTATCACCCCGCGGGGCCGCACCCTGATCATGGGTGTGGTCAACGTCACGCCGGACTCCTTCTCCGACGGCGGAGAGTGGTTTGCCCCGGACTCGGCCGTCCGGCATGCGCAGGAACTCGTTGCGGCCGGGGCAGATCTGGTCGACGTGGGTGGTGAGTCCACCCGTCCCGGTGCCGCCCGGGTGAGCGTGAGCGAGGAACTCGACCGCATACTCCCGGTCGTCAGCGAACTGGCGCGCAGCGGGGT
>JAATES010000027.1 GCA_015655615.1 Actinomycetales bacterium | reverse complement strand
GCCCTGATCTCCCTCGATCTGCCCGCCACCGCAGATGCCGGTCTACGACGCGACTGGCTGCTCGTCACCCTGCGCGACCCGTGGCAGCCGCTCGCAGACGGCCCGGAGCATCCCGTCGGCGCGTTGCTGGCCATCGACCTGGAGGCCTTCCTCTCCGGCGACCGGGACTTCACGGTGCTCTTCGCCCCCACCCCCACCAGCTCCCTCGCGGGTGCCACCTGGACCCGGCACTATCTGGTGCTCACCGTCCTCGATGACGTGACCAACCGCCTGCTGGTCCTGACCCCTCCCACCCAGGACACGGTGCGCCGCGATCCGCTGGGCTGGTCCCCGCGCCCGCTCGTCGGCGCTCCGCCGCTCGGCACCTCCAGCCTGGTCGCCATCGACTCGGTCGAATCCGACGACGCCTGGCTGTTCAGCACCGACTTCCTCACCCCGACCACGATGAGCCTGCTCACCCTCGGGCAGCACAGACCACCGCGACGCATCCGATCGGCGCCGGCGTTCTTCGACCCGGACGGACTCCACGTCACGCAGCGCTTCGTGACCTCCGATGACGGAACCCGCGTGCCGTATTTCCTCATCGCCCGGGACGACCTGCCCCTCGACGGCACCACCCCGACCCTGCTCTACGGCTACGGCGGCTTCGAGATCTCCTTGACTCCTACCTACTCCGGCAGCCTGGGCCGGGCCTGGCTGGAGCGCGGTGGCGCCTATGCACTGGCCAACATCCGCGGCGGCGGCGAGTACGGACCGGCTTGGCACCAGGCTGCGCTGACCCAGGACCGGGGACGGGCCTACGAGGACTTCGCCGCCGTCGCCCGTGACCTCGCCGCGGCAGGCGTGGCCGATGCCGCCCATCTGGGTGCCCAGGGCGGATCGAATGGCGGGCTGCTCGCCGGCAACATGCTCACGCAGTACCCCGAGCTCTTCGGCGCCCTGGTGATCCAGGTACCACTTCTCGACATGCGGCGCTACACCCAGCTGCTCGCCGGGGCGTCCTGGGCCGCCGAGTATGGCGACCCCGAGGACCCCGACCAGTGGGAGTTCATCCGGACCTACTCCCCTTACCATCTGTTCCAGGGAGACCGCGACTACCCGCCAGTCCTGCTGACCACCTCGACCCGGGACGACCGCGTGCACCCCGGACACGCTCGCAAGATGGCGGCGCTGCTCGACGCCGCGGGCAAGGACGTGACCTACTACGAGAACACCGAAGGCGGTCACGGCGGCGCGGCAGACAACGCACAGGCCGCGCATATGTCGGCCTTGTCATACGAGTTCCTGTGGCAGCGGCTGGGATAGCGCTGCTGGACAGGGGTCAAGGTCGGAAAATGTTACGGGTACATTACTGACTGGGGTCGACACGGTGTTGAGCGGCGCGGCCGCATCCATTCGTCCGTCGTCCACTGCACCCGCCACACGAAGGAGACCCGCATGACCGCAGCACGCGCACTCGACAGCGTCTTCTCGACGGTCCTCAGGCGTAACCCGGGAGAATCGGAGTTTCACCAGGCTGTCAAGGAAGTCCTCGACTCGCTCGAACTGGTGCTCACCAAGCACCCGGAGTACACCGAGGCCGGAGTCGTCGAGCGGATATGCGAGCCCGAACGGCAGATCATCTTCCGCGTCCCCTGGGTCGATGACCACGGTCACGTCCAGCTCAACCGCGGCTTCCGCGTGCAATACAGCTCAGTGCTGGGGCCATACAAGGGCGGGCTGCGGTTCCACCCGTCCGTCCGCCTGGACACGATCAAATTCCTCGGATTCGAGCAGATCTTCAAGAACGCCCTGACCGGACTGCCCATCGGAGGCGGAAAGGGCGGCTCCGACTTCGACCCCAAGGGCAAGTCGGACGCTGAGGTCATGCGGTTCTGTCAGTCCTTCATGACCGAGCTGCGCATGCACATCGGAGCCGAGACCGATGTCCCCGCAGGCGACATCGGCGTCGGCGGACGCGAGATCGGCTACCTCTTCGGACAATACAAGCGCCTCACCAACCGATACGAGTCCGGCGTGCTGACCGGCAAGGCTCCCGCGTGGGGCGGATCCCTCGCGCGCACCGAAGCCACGGGCTATGGGGCGGTGATCTTCGCGCAGCGAATGCTCCAGACCATCGCAGAGTCCTTCGACGGCAAACGCGTCGTGGTATCCGGCTCGGGCAACGTGGCGCTGTATGCCATCGAGAAGGTCCGAGACCTGGGCGGCCTGGTCGTCGCCGCCTCGGACTCCGGTGGCTACGTCTACGATCCCGATGGCATCGACTTCGCACTGCTGCGGCAGATCAAGGAGGTCGAGCGGGCCCGAATCAGCGAGTATGCGGCTCGCCGCGGCGGGCGATCCGAGTTCCGCGCGACCGGACAGGTGTGGGACGTGGCCAGGGAGCCAGGCGGCATCGCGGTCGCGCTGCCGTGCGCCACTCAGAACGAACTGACCGACGTCGACGCGGCGACCCTGGTCGCCGGTGGCGTGCGAGCCGTCGCCGAAGGCGCGAACATGCCCTGCACCCCGGGTGCCGTGCGGCTCTTCCAGGAAGCGGGAGTGCTGTTCGCTCCCGGCAAGGCCGCGAACGCGGGCGGCGTCGCGACCTCAGCACTGGAGATGCAGCAGAACGCCTCCCGTGACACCTGGACCTTCGACCACACGGCCAACCGCCTGGAGGACATCATGATCCATGTCCACGATGCCTGCCGTCGCACAGCCGAAGAGTACGGGGCTCCTGGAAACTACGTCCTGGGGGCCAACATCGCCGGATTCACCCGCGTGGCTGACGCCATGCTCGCGCTGGGCGTGATCTGAGCCCCACGGGGTGTGGGCCCGCCCGGGTCCGCACCCCGCAAGCCCGGGTGGTGGTCCTCCAGGGAGGGATCAGCCGTTGCCGGCGCGCTCGGCCACCGTCTCGGCCACCCGGAGCAGCGTGTCGAGGTGGTCCCGGGCTGCAGGCTCCGTCAGCGAGGAAAGATCTGCCGCAGGCATCAGCACCACGGACTCGAGTGCCCTCACCGGCAGGCCGATGCGCCGCCAAGGAACCAGCACCGCGTCGGCGGCTCCTGAGATGTCCGGGCCGGCGCACTGTGAGACCCGCGCCGCAGGCAGACCCACCCACAGGGACGTCCCTGCCTCGACGGCCTCGGCCACGCAAGCCCATGCCTGCTCGTTCCACGGCCCTACAGCGAATCCTGCCGCCTCTGCCCCGCCGTCAACGACTGCACGGAGCGCCACCCCGGCGGCTCCGACCTGCACGACTGCCGGGATCCCCGCGTCGCGGAGGATCGACAGGAAACCGCCCAGACCGGCAGAGAGCCGGTCGGACTCGACAGCCTTGATCCGTGCAGCGCCGGAGAACGTCGGCAGCACTCCCGCGGCGATCTGACCCCATAAAGACTCATCGAGCTGCACCGTGAGCCGGCCCAGCCCGGGCACCTGCGCGCGCACCGCAGCCACATGATCGACCACGCCCTGGGCGAGCGAAGCAGTGAGTTCCCGCACCGCACCATGGTCCGCGAGCACTCGATCCCCCCTGGCGGTGTAGAGGTGCGCAGCAAGCGTCCACGGTCCCATCACACTCACGGACAAGTCCCCCGTGAAGCCATGCGCCACCACGGCCAGCGAACCGAGATCCTC
>JAATES010000065.1 GCA_015655615.1 Actinomycetales bacterium | reverse complement strand
GTGTAAAATTGTAATGAGAGAAAAGATGATGTGGCAAATTTTTATGAAGTCAAACTAAAGGAAAAAAAGTCAACAAAGCTTTGAGTTTACATATAGTATAGATAGATAGATGATCATTAATTCAAGTTTCTTTAAGATCATCTATTGAAGGCAAAGTCGTGCATCTATTGACCCGGACACCTAAGATTATAAAAAAAAGTGTTATTGATGAGTTAATATAAATATAATATTGTACCAATCATAACTTACCTTTATAATTAATTGTTAGAAAAAATTGTATAAGCATTAGCATTGCTCTTAATTTTACAAAGAAAATCAAGGTAGTGATTTAGCACTTAGTCGGTAAAGGCTCTTCATAACAAAATAGAAATAAATTATTTTTGTAATCCAACTTGGCAAAGAAAATTAAAGAATTTCTAAGGAAGGTAGTAGTTAGCTTAGCCCATAGTTGGTAAGGGCTCTTTGTAGCATACTAAAAAAAAATCATTATATTTTATCTTCGGATTGGATGAGACATGGGAATGCAAGGGACTGTATAGCACTACCACACTACCTATTACCTTCAATTATATAAAATTTCATGGATTTATTCCGATGTCGACCGCCCCGATCAATTCCGGATAGGCCAGCGCGAGCACGGTGCCGCCCGAACCGATGTCGACCGTCAGCTCCTGAGCGCCACGCCAGGAGCGCTCACGCGACACCACTCGCCCACTTCGCCACCGAATCACGACGACCACGCTACTGGACGACTACCGTTAAGCGCGTGGCATCCAGCGATTCGTCTTCTGAGAGATTGCTCAACCTAGTCATCGCCTTGCTCAACACTCCCTCGGCGATGACCAAAGAGCACATCCGGCGTACCGTCGCAGGCTACGACGTGCCCGCCCATGACGATGCGTTCTTTCGCATGCTGGAGCGGGACAAGGCCGTGCTGCGCACGCTCGGCGTGCCGATCGTCACCGTGGGAACGGAGGGACATGTCTCCGAGATCGGGTATCGCATCGATCCTGCGAGCTACGAGCTCGACGGGCTGCAGTTCACCGGGACACAGCTGGCCGTCCTCGGGATGGCCGCAGAACTATGGCGCGGACAGGCGCTACGCTCCGACATGAACCGGGCGCTGACCAAACTCCGGGCGGTCGGGGAGGACTCCGATGGCGCGGTCACCCTGCTCTCAGGTGAACTGGTCCCCAGCGTCACGCCGCCCCGCCCGTCACACGCCGAGGACTACGACGTCATCGTGGACGCCATCAGCGCGAGGCGCCGGGTGCAGTTCACCTATCGCTCGGCATCGCAGGGTATAGCCGCGAAACGGAAGGTCGAGCCATGGCGGATCGCAGTCCGGCCGGGCGGCTGGTACCTCGTGGGACGCGACATCGACCGCGGCGCAGCGCGAGTGTTCCACCTCGCCCGGATCGAGAGTTCCGTCCGTGCAGCCGGCCCCGACCATTCTTTCGAGATGCCTCCGGCACCGAGCATTGATGCCGCCTTGTCGAGCGTGACCCCTTCCACCACCCGCACCGCGACTCTGGCCATCGCCTCTGGACGCGGTGGCGCGCTGCGGTCTCGGGGAGTGAGCCGTCCCGGGGGAGAAGATGGTCGTGACTGGATCGACGTCCGCTACTGGTCATCGGGCCAACTGGCCACCGAGATCGCCGGATACGGCGAGTCCGTCCTGGTGGTGTCGCCGGAAGGACTTCGCGGCCTCGTCCTCGACCGGCTTCGCGGCGCCGCGAGGATCGAGTATCAGCCGCCTGGACCGACTCACCACGGCCCCACGGTCGAAGGAACGAGCTCCGTCATGGCAGGAGGCGACGATGAGTGACCGCACCGATGCCCGCCTCGTACGCCTGCTCGGAATCGTGACTTTCCTTGACCGGGTGGGGGAGTCGACGGTCGACCAGCTCGCTACGCGTTTCGGTGTGACTCCGGGGCAGATCGCCAGTGACATCGACACATTGTGGGTCTCCGGGCTGCCGGGGTACTGGCCGCAGGACCTCCTCGACTTCGACGCCCATGCCTATGAGAGCGGCATCGTCCGCATCACCAGGACGCAGGGCCTGGAACGCCCGCTTCGACTCGGAGCTCGCGAGGCCGTCGCCCTGGGGGCAGCCCTCCGGACACTTCAGGCCCTCATGCAGCAGCTGACCGATGACCCCGACGTCGTCCAGGTGATCGAGAGCACCCTTGCCGCATTGAATGCCTCCACGGGAGACTCCGCCACGCCCTTCGACGTGAGCTTCGAGCAGCCCATCCGCCCTGACGTCCTGGAGGTCCTCAGGGAGGCCCAGTCGCAAGGTCGCGCCGTCGACCTGGTCTACGCCGATGCCAACGATGTCACCAGTACCCGGACGGTCCGGCCGCTCGCTCTCAGCAGCGGCGACGGCCGCACATACCTGGACGCATGGTCCCTCGACGCCGATGCGCGCCGGACCTACCGGCTCGACCGGATCCTGGCCGCCACCCTCAGCGATCGTGCGGTGCCGGTGCCGACTGAGCCGGGAAAGCGGGCAGCCGGTACCGCGACGCAATCAGCGCATCCTTTTGCCGATGCCTCCACCGTCGTGGATCTCACCCTGCGCAGCAGCGCCCGCAGCGTGGCCGAGAGCGTCCCGTATGAGGAACTCCGCCAGCACCACGACGGCAGCTTCACCCTGTCACTGCGCGTCGCCAACCTCCCATGGCTGGAACAGCTGGTGCTCGCTCACGCTGACGAGGTCGTGTCGATGACGCACGAAGGCGTCGTCAGCCGGGTTCATGAACGGGCGTCGGCTGCCCTGGCCGCCTATGCCCGCGCCGGCTTCACGGCACCGTCCGGTCCTGGCACGGAATCGAGCCGTACGCCGGCCGATGACGTCGTCTAGGCTGAGTGCCGTGTGGTTCTGGATCTGGACAGTGCTCATCGTGGCGTCGCTGGCTGGCGCCGTGCTTCTCGTACGAGTTCTCTGGGGAAAGCTCCGCACGACCGGCCGCGCGATGACCCGGCTCGCCGACGTAGCGACGCTGGGGGAGACCGCCACCGGCCCGGTCTGGAGGCAGCCTCGACCCGTGACCGCGTTCGGTGACCTGGCGGCTGCTCGGGACTATCGCGATGAGAGGGAACTGGCCAGGTTCGCCCGGCGCGGCCGACGCCTGGCGCGGAACCGGCTCCGCTGGGAGCAGTGGCGACATTTCAACGAGTGAGTGCCGGAAAGAACCGGGAAAGAGGGACGCCACGCTATACTGGGGGGCTTAGACGAGGACCATTGTTCGCAGGGTGGCGTACCGGGCCTTGTGTGGACCTCAGAGACGATGCGACGACGGGAATATCATGCCTGGACTCAGGGACCCGATGCACTGGCTGATCTTGGTGATCGTCCTGGTGCTGGTGTTCGGTGCGACTCGACTGCCGGTCATCGCCAAGAGCGTGGGCCAGTCGATGAAGATCTTCAAGAAGGAGATCAAGGACCTGCGAGATGACGACGCACCTGCGGATGCGACCAAGAAGTCTGACGGGGCGACGCACGACGACTCCTCTGCTCGCTGACGGTGGCGCGCAGTCGCCGTTCCGACGCTCGCATGAGCCTCGGAGCCCACTTCGCTGAGCTGCGTAAGCGGGTCCTGCTCGCCACCGTCGGAGTCCTAGTCGGGTCAGTGGCGGGCTGGATGGTCTTCAACAGGGTCTTTGACCAGCTACAACGTCCCTTGCTGGATGCCGCTGCCCGGCACAACACGGTCATCACCATCAACTTCTCCGGTATGACGGCGGCCATCGACACCCGCATCAAGGTGGCGCTGTTCATCGGAGTGTTCCTCAGCTCACCATGGTGGCTGTACCAGCTGTGGGCCTTCATCACTCCGGGACTGAACAAGAATGAGCGCCGGTATTCGGTCGGATTTCTCGCAGCGTCGGTGCCGCTGTTCTTCTCGGGCGCCGCACTGGGCTGGATCATGCTGCCCCACGCCGTGAGCGTGCTGACCGACTTCGTACCCGACGGCGCCACCAATCTCACCGATGCGCAGGCATACCTCAGCTTCGTCATGCGCCTGATGCTGGCCTTCGGTCTGGCGTTCGTGTTGCCTGTGGTCATGGTCGGGCTCAACATGGCCGGCCTGGTCCGTGCCCGCACGTGGGCCCGAGGCTGGCGGTGGGCCATCGTCATCGCGTTCACCTTCGCCGCCGTCATGACGCCGACGCCGGATGCCTGGACCATGATCCTGGTCGCCCTGCCCATCTGCCTGCTCTACGTTCTGGCGCTCGGAGTCTCCGTTCTGCACGACCGCCGAGCGGACCGGCGGCGCGACACCCTTATCGCCGCTGAGTGACCGAGCTGCCAGACCGGCACCCTAGGCTGGTGCCATGGAGTCGCTCAGCCCCGCAGAACGCTATGCCCTCTCCCGGCAGCGGCAACGCTCCGAACGCAGCGAATTCGCCCGATTCTCCGCCACCTTGGGATTCGCCCTCGACCCGTTCCAGATCGCAGGATGCGAAGCCTTGGAAGAGGGACGCGGCGTCCTGGTGGCCGCTCCCACCGGTGCCGGAAAAACCGTCGTCGGGGAATTCGCCGTCCATCTGGCGCTCTCCCAAGGACGAAAGGCGTTCTACACCACACCCATCAAGGCCCTGAGCAACCAGAAATATCGCGACCTGGTCGAACGCTATGGCGACGAGAAAGTGGGACTCCTCACCGGCGACACCACCCTCAACGGGGAGGCGCCGATCGTGGTGATGACCACCGAGGTCCTGCGGAATATGCTGTACGCCGGGTCGCGCTCCCTCGACTCGCTAGGGTACGTGGTGATGGACGAGGTCCACTACCTGGCCGACAGGTTCCGTGGACCGGTGTGGGAAGAGGTCATTCTGCACCTGGACCCGTCTGTTCAGCTCGTCTCGTTGTCTGCGACCGTGTCGAACGTGGAGGAATTCGGAGCCTGGCTCACCGAGGTCCGCGGAGACATGGCAGTGGTGGTCTCGGAGCACCGGCCCGTGCCGCTCTCACAGCACGTTATGCTGTCATCGTCAGGCGATGGGGGGTGGCGGGCCGGGCCACGCCTTGTCGACCTGTACGCCCTCGAGGGGTCCACCGCCACGGCACCAGCCACCGCTGGAGCACAGGTGCGGCTGAATCCCGAGTTGGTGGCCGCGACCCGGCAACGTCCAGCCGGAACAGAAGGTCCGGGCAGGTCCCGACGAGGTGGTGGCAGGAACCGTCATCTGCCCACCCCGCCGCAGGACAGACGACGGACGCCCCCGCGCTATGCGGTCATCGATGCCTTGCACGACGAAGGCCTGTTGCCTGCCATCGTGTTCGTCTTCTCGCGGGCAGGCTGCGAGAGCGCCGTCCAGCAGTGCCTGGCCGCGGGCCTGCGCCTGACCACACCGGAACAAGAGGCTCAGATCCGAGCGCTGATCGACGACAGGTGCGCAGCCATCCCGGGGGAGGACCTGCCTGCTCTGGGATTCACTGCGTGGACCGAGGCCTTGAGTCGTGGAATGGCAGCCCACCACGCCGGGTTGCTGCCCTTGTTCAAGGAGATCGTCGAGGAATTGTTCAGTCGCGGTCTGGTCACGGTGGTCTTTGCCACTGAGACGCTCGCACTGGGCATCAACATGCCTGCTCGCAGCGTCGTCCTCGAGAAGCTCGTCAAATGGGACGGCTCGACGCATGCGGCTATCACTCCGGGGGAGTACACGCAGCTCACCGGCCGCGCGGGTCGCCGTGGCATCGACGTCGAGGGCCACGCCGTCGTCGTCGACCACACCGGGCTCGATCCTGCCGCGCTCGCCGGGCTCGCGTCCACCCGCCTCTATCCGCTGACCTCCCGATTCCGGCCCACCTACAACATGGCCGCGAATCTGGTCGAGAGCGTAGGGGCGACACGGGCTCGTGAAGTGCTGGAGATGTCCTTTGCCCAGTTCCAATCCGATCGCGGAGTCGTGGGTCTGGCGCGGCAGGCGGCGGACCAGGCCACCGCGTTGTCCGGTTACGAACAGGCCATGTCCTGCGACCGTGGGGACTTCACCGCGTACCTGACGCTGCGCGAGTCGATCAGCCATCGCGAGAAGGAGCTCTCGCGCCGTGCCAATGTGACAGAGCGGACCCAGGTAGTCCAGCAGTTGGAATCACTGCGCCGGGGAGATGTCGTGGAGATCCCCTCCGGACGGCGCGCCGGGGTTGCGGTCGTGCTGGAAACGGGGGAGATGACCTTCGAGGGACCGCGTCCTCTGGTCCTCTCCGACCAACGACAGGTCAAGCGGCTCGTCGCGGGCGACGTACCGCGTGGTCTCACCGTGATCACGCGGATGCGGATTCCCTCCGGCTTCAACCCTAGAAAGCCTGCCGCCCGGGAACTGCTGGCATCGACCATGCGCACCGCCTACCGATCGGCAGTGGCGAGTCCCGACGGAGATGGCGGGAAGAGTCGATCCAAGGCGGCCGGCGCGGTGCGCCTCCGTCGCGACCCCACGGAGGACAAGAAGCTCTCGGCGCTGCGTGCTGCGCTGCGTGCACATCCATGTCACGGATGTCCGGATCGTGAGGACCATGCCCGCTGGGCGCAACGCTGGCTCCGGCTTCGCTCCGAGAACGCCTCGCTGATGCGCAAGATCGAGGGACGCACCGGGACGATCGCCGTACGGTTCGACCGGGTCTGCCACGTGCTGACGACCCTCGGCTACCTGGAGCGTGAGGATGGCGCACTGACGCTCACACACAGTGGCCGGTGGCTCCGGCGCCTCTACGCGGAGAAGGACCTCCTGGTCGCCGAATGTCTTCGGCGAGGCGTGTGGGACGGCCTCTCGCCCGCTCAGACTGCCGCAGTCGTCAGTTCTGTCATCTTCGAGGCCCGCCGGGAGAGCCAGGCGACGCAGCACATCCCCGGAGGGCCTCAGGGGCAGCTGGCCCTGGCCCTGGACGGGACCTTCAGGGTCTGGTCCAGCCTGGAGGACTTGGAGCAGCAGCACCAGCTCTCGACTCCCGAGCGGCCGGACGCCGGGATCGTGGTGGCCGTGCACCGCTGGGCATCGGGTCGGAGCCTGGACGCCGTCCTGCGAGACAGCGACCTGGCGGCAGGAGACTTCGTCCGCTGGTGCAAGCAGATCCTCGATGTGCTCGACCAGATCAGTGCGGTGGCTCCGTCGGCTCCGCTGCGGCGGACAGCCTCCCAGGCGATCACCGCATTGCGCCGTGGAGTCGTGGCGTACTCCAGCGTCGAGGCACGGGCCTCATGACCACGTTGCTGTTGCGAGAGGGCGTCATCCACAGTGCGACACATCCCTTCGCGACCGCGATCGCGGTCGATGACGGCGTCATCAGCTGGCTGGGCGACGCTGATACGGCCGACAGGCTCGCCCCCGACATGGACGGTGTGACCGACCTCGCAGGCGCGCTGGTCACTCCCACCTTGATGAACCTGACTCTTCCCGGTTCCGCCCCGGTCTCACAGCCGGGGGTGCGCGCGCAGCCGCTGTCCGATCCTGATCGGGTGCTGGACGCTCGCGCCGACGGAGCCGAGGCCAGCGAGGCCATCGCGCAGATCCGGGCCGAAGCCGCGCACGATGGAGAGAGTGCGGTGCGACGTCGCCGGCTCGTGCTGATCGTCCATGAGGGGCCTGACCCAGCCGAGTTCGACGGCCTGGCCCGCTGGGGAGTCACCGTGGTCGTCACTGCCGATCCCCAGTGCGCCACACCGCTGCTGGCACCGTTGGCGGCGATGGCCCGGGCGGGAGTCCCCTTCGTGCTGACCACGGAGCCCGGCCGATCCCCCTGGAACACGATCCGGTCCGCACTGCGCAGCCCGCATGGCCAGGGGATCACGGCCCGCGCTGCCTTCCGTGCGCACACCCGAGCCGTCTGGCGGCTCGGCGGTTCGGAGGAGGCGGGGGAGCTCCGCATCGGTGCACCAGCGGAGATCTCCTGGTGGCGCGCCGCCCATCTGGGTGTCGACGTACCCGACAACGGGACGGCGGCCGGGCGGGGAGGCATCACCTGGAGTCAGGATGCCCGGTCCGGGACGCCTCTGTTGCCGATCCTCGATTCCGACGGGGCCGACCCGGTCTGTGAGGGGTTCCGCCATGTCTAACCAACAGCGATGGGCGTCTTTGGGACTCGCAATCCTGTCAGGGTTTCTGCTGAATGCGGCGTTCCCAGATGTGGCGTTCTGGCCCAGTGCCCTTGTGGCGGTCGCGGCTTTGCTGGCGGCGCTACGGCATGACAGGCCACGGTGGAACGCGCTGCTGGGTTGGTTGTCCGGCACCATCTTCTTCCTGCTCCAGCTGGAATTCGCCAACTTTGCCGTCGGG
>JAATES010000085.1 GCA_015655615.1 Actinomycetales bacterium | reverse complement strand
GTCCACAGGCGCAGCAGCTTGTCGAGCACGACCTGGGCGTGCCCGGGGCCGTCGGGCGACAGGCGGTCGTAGTGCATCCGCTCGGCGTCGGGCTTGCTGGCGTCGCGTGCGTCGGGCACGTCGGGTGCCGGAGCCAGGCCCTCGGTCGAGTGCGTGAACGCCGAGGGGTCGAGGTTCGCGCTGATCGCGACCAGCGAGCCGATGCGCTCCGGGTGGTCCAGCGCGAGCAACAGCCCGATGATGGCGCCGTCGCTGTAGCCGACCACGTCCACGGTGTCGAGGCCCTGCGCATCGAGGTAGGCGAGGGCGTCCGTGACGCCCCGCGCATAGCTGAACTCCTCGTCGAGGTCGGCCGATCTGCCGTTGCCCGGGCGTTCGAAGGCGAACACCTGGTGGTCCGCCGCGAGGACGGCGGATTGGGCGCGCAACGACTCCAGGGAGCAGAAGCCGCCGTGCAGCAGCAGGACGGGCGCCCCGGCGCCGACGACCTCCGCATACAGGTCCGCACCATTGATCCGCAGAGTGGGCATCGGTCGCTCGCCTTCGTCGTGGGCCCGAGGTTATGCAGGCCGGGCTGAACCGGTCAGATCTTCTTGCCGGGGTTGAGGATCCCCTTGGGGTCGAATGAGGCCTTGATGCGGACCTGCAGCTCGCGCACGGCGCTGGACAACTCGGTGGCGACGACGGCCCGCTTGACCGTGCCCACACCGTGCTCGCCGGTCGCCGTGCCGCCGACCCGCAGCGTGTGCTCGACGATCTGCTGGAAGGCCGCTTCGGCGGCGGCCCGCGAGGCGGGATCGGACGCATCGAATCCGATGAGGGGGTGCAGGTTGCCGTCACCGACGTGTCCGCCAGTGGCGATGACCACTCCGGAGCTCCGCTGGGTCTGCTCGATCACCTGGACCAGGCTCAGCAACTGGCCACGGGGGACGGCGATGTCCTCGGTGAGGATCGAGCCGTACCGGGCGACCAGGCCCGGATGCAGGTTGCGGCGGATGTCCAGCAGGGCGTCGACCTCTGCGGCCGTGCGGGCCACGCGGACATCCGTCGCCCCATGCTGCTTGAAGGCGTCCACGAAGTGCTCGACATCGGCCACGCATCGGTCGAGCTCGTCGGACTCGACGATGAGCATCGCGGTGGCGTCGTCCGGAAGGTCTGCAGCGGGGGAGTACGCGTTGATGGCCTGCATCGATGTGTGATCGAGCAGTTCGAGGGCACTGGGACGGCGGGGGCCCGCCATGATCGCCTCGGCTGCGGCCAGCGCATCGTGCAGGGACGAGAACATGCCTGCAGCACCGGCCGACTGGCCGGGAAGCGGCAGCAGCGACAGCGTCGCCTCGGTGACGACCCCCAGCGTCCCCTCGGATCCGACCAGCAACGAGGTCAGGTCATAGCCCGCCACCCCCTTGACCGAGTCGTGCCCGGTCCGCACGATCGTGCCGTCGGCCAGCACCACGGTCAGTGATCGCACCCGGTCGCGGGTGACCCCGTACTTCACGCAGCGCATGCCTCCGGCATTGGTGGCGATGTTCCCGCCGATGGTCGAGATGAACACCGAGCCCGGATCGACCGGGTAGAACAGGCCCTGGGCGACGACTGCCTGGGCCAGATCATGGGTGATCACTCCAGGCTGGACGACCGCGAGCTGATCGGTGGACCGGATGGCGAGGATTCTGTTCATCGACGTGGTGTCCAGCAGTATCGCGCCGGGAACCGCGTCGGCACCACCGGCGACACCGCTGCGACTGCCCTGGACCACTACGGGGACGGCGCCGTCATAGGCGAGCCTCAGCACGGCGGAGACCTGCTCGGTGGAGGTGGGGCGTACGAGCACGCGTGCCAGTGCGCCCCGCCCGGCGTCGCTGCGGTCGGTCGCGGCAGCAGTCAGCACGGCGGGATCGGCGTGGACCTGCGAGGCGCCGAGGATCTCGATCAGATCCTCGATCAGCGGGTCGTGCAGGGGGGTGAGCGGGGCTCCGGGCAGCGTTTCACGTGGGTTGGTCACAGCTTCCACTTTAGGATCTCCGCATCACTGCAGGTGCCCACCGTGGTCCTAGAGTCTGGAAACAGGGTGAGGTTCCCTGTTCCGGCCGGGGATCAACCGGGCGGAATTCAGGATGAAGGCGGACTCGCTGGTCACATGGATGACAGCAGCCAGCACGGGGCCGAGCAGGCCGAACCCGGCGAGCACCATGCCGATGAGGTCCACGGCGATGGTGCCCGCGACGTTGGTCATGACAATCCGGCGGGTCCGGCGAGCCACCCGCACCGTGCTGGTCAGCGCCGACAGATCGGAACTGATCAAGACGATGTCCGCGCTCTGGCGGGCGACCTCGGTCCCGCTGCCCATCGCGATACCGACATCCGCGCGCGCGAGGGAGGGTGCGTCGTTCACGCCGTCGCCCACCATGGCGACCCGATGACCGGCAGCCCGTTCAGCGTCGATTGCCGCGAGCTTGTCGGTGGGCAGCAGGCCGGCTCGGACGTCGTCGATGCCCACCGACGTCGCGACGGCCCGGCCGGTGTCCAGACTGTCTCCGGTGAGCATCACGACCCGCAGGCCCATGGCGCGCAGGGCGTCGACGCAGGGCCGGGCGGAGGGGTGCACGGCGTCGGCGAGATCGATCGTTCCGAGGACACGGCCGCCGATCGCAACCCGGACCTGCGTCGAGTCCGAGGCGATGTCCGGGGAGCCTGGAGGTGTGGCCGTGTTCCGTTCCGCCTCGCGCGACTCGGGACCGGGCCCGCTGTCACCGGTGCCGGATGGACGGGACGAGTGTGCCTCGGGGATCAGGACCGCGTTGCCGACCTCGACCAGCTCGCCGTTCACATGCGCCGACAGGCCGAGACCGGGCTGATAGTCGAACGACTCGGGTTGGCCGAGGGGCAGGCCGCGACGCTGGGCCTCGGCGACGATGGCCTGACCCAGCGGGTGCTCGGAGTACAACTCGGCGGTGGCCGCAGCACCGAGCACCTGGTCGGCCGTGTGCCCTGTGCGGGGCCGGACCCGGACGACCTGAGGCCTGCCCTCAGTGAGGGTGCCGGTCTTGTCGAACACGACGGTGTCGATCGCGGAGAGGGCCTCGAGGTGGCTGCCATCCTTGATGAAGGCTCCGGTGCGGGCCGCCCGTCCGATCGCTCCGAGGACCGCCAGCGGCGTGCCGGCTGCGATTCCGCAAGCGCCGGCGACGATCACCACAGAGAGCGTCGCGGTGAGGTCACGGGTGATGAGGTAGGTCATCAGCGCTCCGAGGAGTGCCAGGTAGACCAGGTAGCCGGCGAACCGGTCTGCGAGTCGCTGGGCGGGTGCCTCGGAGGACTGTGCGGTGCGCACCGCGTCGATGATCTGCCCATAGGAGGATGCCGAACCGATCCGCTCGGCGACCACCTCCACGGCGCCGACCTGGTTGACCGACCCGGCGTACACCTGATCCCCGGCCGCGACGTCGACCGGCATGGACTCTCCGGTGATCCGGGACTGGTCGAGCGTGGACTGCCCGGCCAGCACGGTGCCGTCCACGGGGACCCGTCCGCCTGGTGACACGATCACGGTCTGCCCCACCTGCACCGCGTCGAGGGCGATCATGCGCAGGTGAGCGCCGTCGCGCACCTGCACGTCGGAGGGCAGGAACGACATGAGATCTGTCAGGGCGTCCCGGCCGCGGTCCATCGAGAGGTCCTCGAGGATCTCCGCGGCGAGGACGAAGGCCGTCACCACCAGTGCGGTGAGCCACTCGCCGATGGCAGCCGCCGCGATGATCGCGATGAGCATGGACAGTTCCATGCTCATCCGGCGGTGCCGGAGGTCTTCCCACGACTCGGCGAGGATCGGCCAGCATCCGACGGCCAGACCAGCCACTGCCACGACGGGGACATCTGGCCAGGGGCCGGTCAGTCCGGCGAGCAGCACGAGGGCGCAGGCTGACACGAACAGGGTCCGTGTGAGGTCCCTTCGATCAATCCGGTGCCACACGCCCTCTTCGCCAGGGGTCGTCGCAGCGCTGGACTCGGGGGTGCCGGGTCTTGCGCCGGCGGGCCGGAACCCGGAGGACGCGCTCATGCCCTGGCCTCGGCGGATCTGGCAGGCTCGCCTGGCAGGGGGCGTTCCGACAGGCGATGGTGGCGGGGGACGGCGTCCACGACGTGTTCGGCCTGGAAGACTGCCTGGTCGACAAGCTCGCGCGCATGCTCGTCGATGAGGCTGTAGTAGACGCGGTTGCCTTCCTGGCGGGCCTGGACGACCTTGGCCCAGCGCAGCTTGGCGAGATGCTGGGACACCACCGCGGGGGGCTTGCCCACGAGTTCGGCCAAGTCGCCGACGGCCGATTCCCCTTGCCGGAGCGCCAGGATCAGCCTGATCCGGGTGGCGTCGGACAGCAGGGAGAACACCTCGGCCGCGAGCTCGATGTAGTCGCTCGTGACGGATACGACCGGAGCCTTAGTATCTTCGCGCATGCGAAGATACTAAGGCGGATGCCGGCCCGCGTCCATCCTCACTTCGGGACCACCGGTCAGGCCCCGAGCACCCTTAACGCCGCTCGGCAGGTCTCGTCGGCTGTGGTCTCAGGATCGAGATCGGGGTGGTCGGCGCGTCGCAGGATCACGCCTTCGACGAGGCTGAACACCATGGCGGCCATGCGGGCCGAATCGGTCACCCGGACCATATGCGCGTCATCGGCTTCCGCGACGAAGCGCGCATAGAAGTCCTTCAGGCTCTGGCGAGCTGTCCGGAATTCGGCGAACTCGTCGCCGCCCACCTCGGGTAGGAGATAGAGCGAGCCGAGATTCCAGCGTCCGGCGCAGAGCAGCCGGACGTCGAACCCGATCAATGCAGTGAGGCGTTCCAGGGGGTCCAGGCGGCTGCCCTGCGCAGCGAGGCGCTCGGCATGCTCAACGGAGGGAGTGGCGGTTCGCAGCAGGAGTTCGGCAAGCATGTCGGACTTGACCTTGAAGTGGTAATAGAGCGACGGCTGCTGGATGTTGACCTTCTTCGCGATCTCCCTGGTCGAGGTCGCTGCGTAACCACTCTGAACGAAGAGCTCGGCTGCGGCCTCGAGGATCCGCTCACGACCGACAGCCTCCTTGCCGCGAGGACGTGCGGCGCGAGGGGTCGTCGACATGGGCGCTCCTTCAGTGATGCGGCAATGGAGATCTTCCGTCGTGACGGGCAATCTCCGACGATACAGGAGCGGACAGGCCGTCTCGGAGGCCGTTGGGCGGCGGTCTCCTCACAGTTTCCCTGGCTGTAACACGGCGGAAATCAGCGTCTCCCTAGACTTCCATTGTACCTATCGCTTGAAAGGTATCCAGAGGCGTACCACTCGTCGGAGAACGTTGAGGATGGTGTTCGAGGTGACCGAAGGAACGCGCGACACAGCGACCGTCGTGGCAGCAAGGGAAGACGCGCGTGCCCGTGAGGGCCTGACCGCGGAGGCGATGCCCTACGTGCCGGCATCGTCCGCTCCTCTTCCTCCGGATTCAGTGGACCCCCGCTCGGCGGTGTGGGCGGAGGCGGTCTCGGGTGGCTCGTACACCCATCGCAGGCTGGCCCGGGGCACTAGAGTCAGGCTGACGGACCCGACTGGTGACGCCTGTGCGCATCTGCTGGTTTTCAATGCGGCGGAGCCACACGAGCGCCTCAACGTGGCCGACACCCAGAAGATCCCCTGGCAGGCATACCTGGGGGAGGGTCACCCCCTGCTCTCCGGTGACGGTCGGGTGCTGGCCACCATCGTCTCGGACACGTCGATGCGTCACGACGCCTTCTGCGGGACCTCCACTGCGCTGTCGAACGACGCCCGTTACGGCGGTCACGACCCGCAGAACCCGACACCGGCGGGACGCGAGCTGTTCGCCTTGGCAGCGACCAAGCACGGACTCGAACGGCGTGACCTGCCTCCCAGCATCTCGTTCTTCCAGGGGGTACGGGTGGCGCACGACGGAGCACTGGAGTTCACTGGATCGGCCGGCTCCGACACCTATGTGGAACTGGTCGCCGAGATGGACCTGATCCTGCTGATCGCCAACGTCCCGCACCCGCTGGATCCGCGCGAGCGTTACACCGTGGGCCCATTGCGGGTTCACGCCTGGCAGTCGTCGCCGACCTCTGAGTCGGACCCCTGGTGGAACACCACTCCGGAATGCCATCGCGCCTATCTCAATACTGCCGACTACCTCGCATCGAAGGGATACTGATGACCACCGCGACCTGGGCCACCAATGAGGCCGACTATTTCGACTATGCGCGCACCCTGGTCGAGGGTGCCACGGTCCTGGACGAGGTCGTGCCCGCGCGCGCGCCGTGGTCCGGGATAGTGCGCGCTGGCCAAGTGCTCACCTTGGTGGATGTGGGCGGCAACCAGTCTGGTGATTGCCTGGTCTTCAATGCAGCGGACACCCGCGAGCGCTACAGCGTTCCGGACACCCTCGCCTGGCAGGGCAACGCCTACGTCCACACTGGCACCGTGCTGCGCTCCAACGAGGCCCGGGCCCTGATGACGGTGGTCGGCAACGAGGTCGCCCGCCAGGACACCATCGGCGGGGCGTGCTCGAAGGAGTCGAATACACTGCGTTACGGGTATCACACCTACTTCCACCATGCGTGCCGCGAGAACTTCCTCTACGAGGCTTCCAAATACGGCATGGGCGCTCGGGACCTGGTCTCCAATCTCAACTGGTTTATGAACGTCCCCGTCGAGGACGATGGAACGCTTGGCATCGTGGACGGCATCTCCGGCCCTGGCAAGCGGGTGGCGTTGCGCGCTGAGATGGACGTGCTGGTGCTCGTGTCGAACTGCCCGCAGATCAACAACCCGTGCAACGACTTCAATCCGACTCCGTTAAGGGTGATTGTGGTCACCCCGGACGACCCGGCGTCCCTCGGTCACCCGGTTCCTACTGCACCGGCGATCGCCGGCTGAGCCACGCACCCGGTGGGGTCGGTTCGCCGGAACCGTCCGCCCTGCGGAGGCCACGGAATCCCAGCGAGTGCCGTCGGGGCGCGTGCTGATGACGATCACGACGTAGGAGGACCCACCATGCGGAGTCGTAGTGCTGAGGAACGAGCGGTTGTCTTCTGCCGCCTAGCCAGGGAATCGGGCCGGCCGGAGATCTGGACGAGCCTTCGCGACGAGGCCGACCTGCTCCGGGAGGCCCAGGAGATCGACCGGGCGGTGGCGCAAGGAGCGAGGTTGCCGTTGGCTGGGCGGCTGGTCGCGGTCAAGGACAATATCGACGTCGGCGGACTTGTCACCACGGCGGGTTCCCGGAGTTACGCCTACCTGCCGGAGAAGGACTCGACCGCGGTCGCTCGACTGCGGGCACAGGGCGCACTCGTGGTGGGCAAGACCAACCTCGACCAGTTCGCGACCGGCCTTGTCGGCACCCGGAGCCCGTTCGGGGCAGTGCGCAACGCCTGGGACCGTGGTCGGATCTCGGGAGGATCCAGCTCAGGTTCATCGGTCGCCGTGGCCCTGGGCTTGGTGGACTTCGCCCTCGGGACCGACACCGCGGGTTCCGGAAGGGTGCCAGCGGCACTCAATGGAATCTGGGGCGTCAAGCCCACGCGCGGCAGGATCCCGGCCTCGGGCGTCGTGCCGGCCTGCCGGTCACTCGATTGCGTCACGGTGTTCAGTGTGGATCCGATTCTCGCGAACCAGGCGGTGCGCACCATGTTCGGGCCCGACGGAGTGGATCCGCTCGCGTCGCGGGGTATTCCTGTGGCGCCTGCCGCGCGATATCGCGTCGTGGTGCCGCCACCAGCGGAACTCGGTGACCTCGCCGCCGGGTGGGCGGAGGCTTTCCAGGACACGATCGCGGCGTTCGCCTCAGCGGGTGTCGAGGTGGTGGAGCGCAGCATCAGGCCGCTCCTCGATGCAGCCGCACTGCTCTACGGCGGAGCCTTCGTGGCGGAACGGTATGCCGCAGTGGGAGAGCATATCCGCGCCCATCAGGATCAGATCGGTGACGACCTCGATCCGACCGTCGCCGCGATTGTTCTGGGAGGAAGCACGCCTACCGCCGCCGAGCTCTTTGCCGACCTGGACAGGCTGGAACTGCTCAAGCTCGCAGCGCTGCCGATCATCGCGGACGCCGATGCGGTGCTCACCCCGACGACGACCCGGCATCCGACTCTCGCCGAGGTCGATGCAGACCCGGTGGGGGTCAATTCCCAGTTGGGTCGGTTCACCAACTATGCGAATCTCCTTGACATGGCTGCGCTCGCCTTTCCCGCCGGGACCGTCCACGGGCTGCCCTTCGGTGCGATGCTCACCGGCCCGGCAGGCAGCGACGACCTCTTGATGGTGCTGGCACAACTCGTGCCTCAGACCGCGCTCGACGTGTTCGTGGTCGGCGCGCATCTCAGCGGCCAGCCCCTCAACCATGAACTTCGGCAAGCCGGAGGCACTCTGGTGGGTCAGGCGAGCACCGCGTCCTGCTATCGGCTGTACGTGCTGGATGCCAGGCCTTCCAAGCCAGGCCTGCTCCGGGTGGCTGCGGACGCGGGCGAGTCGATCCGCGGAGAGGTGTGGCGGGTGCCTGAGGCTAGGTTCGGAACCTTTGTCGGGGGGCTTCCGCAACCCATGTGCATGGGAAAGGTGGAACTGGCAGGAGGGCAGCAGGTCGAGGGCTTCGTCTGTGAGTCGGTCGCCACTGAGGGGGTCCAGGACATCACGGGCTACGGAAGCTGGCTGGCATGGCTCGCATCCCGCGGGCAGTGACGGCCCATATCAGGTTTCACCTGAAATCGGAACGAAACATCCGAGGCCTTTGACTGTAACTATCGAGCGATAGGTTGACGATGTCACCCGATCCAAGCCTGGAAGGCCACCCTCATGTCACTCTCACGACGCGCAATGAGTGCTGGAGCACTCGCCGCTGGAGTCGCCCTGGCCCTGTCCGCATGCGGCGGCTCGAGCACGTCACTCTCCCGTACTGTCGATTCCACGCTCGAGTTGGCGCTCCTCGGCGACATCGCGACTCCGGACCCAGACACCGCATATGACGGGACCGAACTCAACCTGGTCAACGCCGCATACGAGGGTCTGGTCACCTACGAACCGGGCAACGCGGAGCCGACGCTCGCTCCCGCACTCGCGACGGATTGGACCGTCAGCGACGACAATACGGTCTTCACCTTCACTCTGCGTTCGGGCGTGAAGTTCCACGATGGGACGGCGTTCACCTCGGCGGCCATCGAACCATCGTTCGCACGCCGGACCGCCGTCGACAGCGGCCCGGCGTATATGGTGGCCGACGTCGCGTCGGTGGAGACGCCTACAGACACCCAGGTGGTCATCACCCTGGGTTCTCCCAATGCCGACTTCCTGGATCTGCTGGCCTCGCCGTTCGGTCCCAAGATCATCAGTCCGAAGGCACTTGAGGCGAACTCCGCTGACAATGGGACGACGTACTTCGCCGACCATGACGCAGGAACGGGCCCGTACAGCTACGGAGCGTTCACGCCCGGGACCTCCTATGAGCTCACCGCCTACGGTGAGTATTGGGGCGACAAGCCCGCCTACTCCACCGTCAAGTTCGAAGTCGTCTCGAATCTGGCCACGGTACAACTGCAGTTGGAGTCGGGTCAGACCGACGGTCTTATCGGGTACACCGACAAGACGAGCTTCGAAAGCTACAAGACCTCGGACACCCTGGCCACCTATGCCTTCGATTCCATGCAGACTCCGACGATGTTCATCAACCCCAAGAGCGCGACCCTTGGCGGCGATAAGACCCGGGTCTCGTTCGTGTCCGGGATCGACTTCACCGACCTGGCGACCAAGGCCCTGGGCGACACCGCGTCGCCGACCACCGAGCTCTTTCCGCACAGTCTGATCCCCGAGGATCTCAACCAGCAGGCGATCACCTATCAGGTCGGTGCCCTGGCAACGCTGGCCTCCGGGGAACTCAGGGGCAAGAGCCTCACAATCGGCTATGCCTCGGTGAGCCCGGCTGCCCAGGCGCTGTCGGACAACCTCGCCGCAGTCCTCAACTCAGCAGGCATCAAGGCCACGAGCGTCGGCTACGCCCAGGGCACGTACTACTCGGCTCTGGAAGAGGACGGTGCCCCGGACATCACCTTCTTCACCGGGTTCCCCGACACGGCTGCGCCCGATGCATGGGCAAGGGTGTTCTACACCCCGTCGGGCGGACTCGACCTCTTCGGAGCCGAGGTCGAGGGGGTGGAGGATTTGCTGAACAAGGCTCTGAGCACCGGAGACGACGCTCTGTACGGCGAGATCGCGGAGAAGGTCTCCAGTTCCGGGTACTGGTACTCGGTAGCGGCCGCCAAGGGAACTGCGGTCTTCCAGAAGAACATCAGCGGGGTCGACAAGAGCTTCAACCCGGTCATCACAGGGGTGCTCGACATCTCCAAGCTCG
>JAATES010000313.1 GCA_015655615.1 Actinomycetales bacterium | reverse complement strand
TACAGCCCTCTGCCCTGGGCGCCAGGCGATCTGGTCCAGGAGGTCGTCGAGCGGGTCGCAGAGCCCACGATCGCGGAGATGGGGCGGCGCGGGACTCCCTTCGCCGGAGTGCTCTACGTCGGTCTTGCGCTCACATCGCGCGGCCTGCGTGTCATCGAGTTCAACGCTCGCTTCGGCGACCCTGAGACCCAGGTCGTGCTGGCCCGGCTACGCAGCCCGTTGTCGGGGCTGCTGCGGGCTGCTGCGACCCGGACCCTGGCTGAGCATCCGCAGCTGGTCTGGTCGGACGCCGCGGCCGTCACGGTCGTGATCGCAGCCCAGGGCTATCCCGTGGACGTCCGTACGGGTGATCCGATCTCCGGCCTGGAGAGCGCGGAAGCCGTCCCGGGGGTGCACGTCCTGCAGGCGGGGACGGCGTCGACCGGGGACGCGGGTCTGGTCAGCTCGGGTGGGCGGGTGCTGTCCGTGGTCGGTGTCGGCCCGGGACTGGCGGGTGCCCGCGAAGCGGCCTACGCTGGGGTGACCCGCATCGCACTGCCCGGGTCACACCACCGCAGCGACATCGCCGCTGCGGTGGTGTGAGGTTGTTCGGCTAGATCTTCCACCACTTCTGGTTGGCGGTGCCACCGCACTGCTACAGTTGCAGCTTCCCGCCATTGGTGCCGTTCCAGTCCTGGACGTCCACGCATTTGTCGGCCAGCACGGAGACGAGGTCCTTGGAGGAGTTGAGCCGGAACTGCTGGGCGGCTGTCCCGTTGCATCGGTACACCTGCACCACGGTCCCATTCCCCGTTCCCGAGTTGCGCACGTCCATGCATTTGCCACCCGCCCGCAACGTGCCGTCGGTGGCGAAGGTCCACTTCTGGGCCGCACTGCCGTTGCAGTCATAGATCTGCAGCTGCTTGCTATCGGCGAAGTTCGCATCCGGCACGTCGATGCACCGGTTGCCGTAGCCCTGGATGGCATTGACCGGTCCAGACGACCCGGTCGTGATCAGGGTGAGCCCGTAGGCGTCGAGAATCGGCTTGAGCGGCTGGAAGACGGTGGTCGCCCCGGAGTCGCCGCAGACGCCGCCTCCACCGGAGGTCACCCCCTGGGCCTGGTTCCCCGAGATGAAGGAGCCGCCGGAGTCACCGCCGTTCGCGCAGGCCGTGGTGCGAGTGAGGCCTGTGACGGGGCCGTCGGAGTAGTTGACGGTGATGTTCTTCGCCTGGACGGTTCCGCACTTCCAGCCGGTCGTCCGTCCGGAGCGGCAGATCGAGGCGCCGATGGCCGCCTCGGTGCTGCCGGCGACATTGACCGTGCTGCCGTTGTACTGGTTGACCTTCGGGGTGGGGGTCCACGCCGAGGTGGTCTTCACCCAGGCATAGTCGTGCGACGGGAATGTCGATCCCTGGTAGGTTCCCAGGGCGGTGCCGTTGGTGTCAGTGACCGATTGCCCCGTGGTGCCGCAATGCCCCGCGGTGACGAACCCGCCCTGCACGGCGAACCCGATGGAACAGAAAGTGATGGAGACGACGCCCCCGCCCAGCGGAGTGCGATGCTGGAACTCATCTCCGCCTCGGATGTCAGCCAACGGCGTGAACGCCGTGTCGGACACGACCGTGTTCACTGCGGTCGCGGCCAGGCCGGCGCTGCTGGCGAAGGCCTTGGCCTTGCGAGCGCTGGTCGCGGAGATGACGACCGCGTTGGTGGCCGGGTCGACGTACCAGGAGTGGATGGCGGCCGACACCTTCGTCGCCTTGTTCGCGGCGGTGTCGAGCTTGGCCTTGGTCTTGCTCAGCGAGGTCAGGCTGCGGGACACCAGTCGCGGCGTCGCCCCGGCCTTGCGCACCTTCGCGGCAGCCTTCTTGGTGGTGACTCCGACGACGACCTTGGTGCCCTTCTTGGACACCCACGTGCCTGCATAGGCCTTGCCCAGCTTCTTCTTGAGCTTCTTCTCGATGGTGACCGCCTTGGCGTCCAGTGCCAGCCGCTTCTTCACGCCGGAAGTGGTCAGGTGGAGGTCGCGCTTCAGCGCGTCGACCTGAGCGAGCGGCAGCCCGGTCGTCGGGTCCGTCGCCTCGGTGGACGAACTCGAGCTGGAGCCTGCGGCAGAGCCGGTCGGACTCGATGCGGTGCTCGTCGGACTTTGTGCGTGGGCGGGCGTTGCTGCCAGGGCGAGGCCCGGCACGAGGATGGCCGCGCCCCACAGTGCAAGAATCTTGCGTTTCATTCTCTGGTCCTCCATAGGGATCAGTGCTGTTTCCCTTCCTCGGCATTGAGGGAGGGGCTGTGCCGCACAGTCTTCATGGGCCGGACACTGAGGAGAGGAAGGGTTCAGCGATGGACCGTGAGGAGCTGCGCTGCGGGGCCAGCGTTGGCCTCGCGCACCGTAGCGCTGGCTGCTGAGCTACCAGACTCCGGCATGGTGATCACGCTAGACCGCATTGCGTCACATCGCCTGTCGAGAGTGCGGAAGCGTTCCCGCACATTCTATTCTGTGGCCAGAATTCGTCCGGTGGCATCAGCAGTAATAAGGCCAGATATGCCGGTTCCAGTCACGAATACTTGAATGCGCACCGGATTTCCCTCCGTCACCGGGTCGCGTGCCACGACCACCTGGATGGCGGACGGTGACGAGATCTTGGTGAGGCCGGGGGCTCGTGCCGTGAGCGTCGAGAGGGCCGAGGCATTGATGTCAGCCAGCGCAAACAGCTCATCCTCGGACGGAGCCACGAGGGCGTCACCCAGGCTGCTGGCGTGATCTTCGACGTACACGTAGTCCGACCAGTCGGTCGTTGCCGCGGGCGTGGCTGACACCGCGGTGGTGGGGCCCGTCGCCTGGATCTGCGTCGAGGTGAGCAGCAGCCGTGAGACCTGGGTGAGCCGGGTGTCACGTTCGAATGCCGAGACGGCCTTGACCGGCCAGTCCGCGGTCAGCAGATCGGCGCCGAGGATCGCCTGCTCCACCTCTGACGGGCTGGGACGCGCGTCCTCCCGTCGATGCTGCACCCACAGGACGGTGGCCGTGCCCGCCAGGAGGACGATCAGAATGCTCGCGAGGAGGGCGATGGCGGCTCGGCGTGTCAGCGGCCGCCGCGTGCTGGCCTCGTGATCCAGCGCGTCGGCGAGATCCTCGTCATTCAAGGCGTCGTCCTCCCTGGGCCGGTGCCGGACTTTCTCGATGGCATGAGTGTCCTCCACACTAAGGGGGTGACCTCCGCCGATGCCGCAGCCGTGTCCAGCGATTCGCCCGCCCCCGTTCTGGACGGCTGGGTGCACAGCTATGCCGGCAAGGTACGCGACGTCTATCGCCCCGAGCTACCGGCCTTCGGTGGTGTGCATCCCCTCGGAGACGTGGTCCTGGTGGTCGCCAGTGATCGCATCAGCGCCTATGACCACGTGCTCAGGCCGGACATCCCCGACAAGGGTGTGGTGCTGACCCAGCTGAGCCTGTGGTGGTTCGAGCAGCTCACCGATCTGGTCGACAACCATGTGGTGTCGGTCGAGGTCTCGGTCGAACCGGGTGACGGACTGGTGCCACCCGAGGTCGCGGGCCGCGCGATGATCTGCCGGCGGCTGGAGATGTTCCCGGTGGAGTGCGTCGTCCGCGGGTACCTGACGGGCTCAGGACTGGCCGAGTACCAGGAGTTGCGGCGAGCGGGCTCGCCTGGTGCGGTCTGCGGGGTGGGGCTCCCCGATGGGCTGGTGGACGGCTCCCGGCTTCCCGGCCCGATCTTCACCCCGGCGACCAAAGCCGACATCGGCGAGCACGACGAGAACGTGACCTTCGCTGCGGTGGCGGCCACCATCGGGCGCGGGCCGGCAGAACGGCTCCGGGACCTCACCGTCGCCATCTATGGCCGGGCGGAGCGGATAGCGCGTGAGCGCGGGGTGATCCTGGCCGACACCAAGCTCGAGTTCGGCGTGGACCCGGCGACCGGTGGCATCGTGCTGGGAGATGAGGTCCTCACCCCCGACTCCTCGCGATTCTGGCCGCTCGACTCCTGGGAGCCGGGGCACGGGCAGCCGAGTTTCGACAAGCAGTACGTGCGGGATTGGCTGACCTCCGCCGAGTCCGGCTGGGACCGCGCGGGCCAGGCTGGCCCGCCGCAGCTGCCCGACGGTGTGGTGGAACGGACGCGGGAACGGTACTTCGAGGCCTATCAGCGGCTGACGGGTTCCCCGCTGGAGTAGCTCGGCGGACCCCGCGATAGACTGGCCCCGACACCCCGAACCGTCTGAAGGAGCCCCGCGTGGGACGCGTCATCGTTGATGTCATGCCGAAGCCAGAAATCCTCGACCCGCAGGGCAAAGCCGTCAACGGCGCTCTGCCGCGTCTCGGCTTCACCCAGTTCACCGGAGTGCGGCAGGGCAAGCGCTTCGAGCTCGAGGTGGAGGGCCCCGTGACGGACGACGTCCTGGCGGCTGCTCGCAGCGCCGCAGAGACCTTGCTGTCCAATCCGATCATCGAGGACGTCGTCGCCGTCGTCGCAGACGAGACGG
>JAATES010000320.1 GCA_015655615.1 Actinomycetales bacterium | reverse complement strand
GCGGTCCAGGTTGGCCTCGATCGCCACGCCGCGCGCGTCCTTGTCGGGGTTGGCCCGCATGTCCAGCGCAGCGTCCGCGGTGAGCAGCACCGCCTCGAGCAGCTCGTCGATGCCCGTGCGCTGCTTGGCGGACACGTCGACGAACATGGTGTCGCCGCCGTACTCCTCCGCCACCAGGTTGTACTCGGTCAGCTGCTGGCGGATCTTGGCGGGGTTCGCCCCCTCCTTGTCCACCTTGTTGACCGCGACGACGATCGGCACGCCGGCCGCCTGGGCGTGGTTGAGCGCCTCGATCGTCTGCGGCATCACGCCGTCGTCGGCCGCGACCACCAGGATCGCCAGGTCGGTGACCTGCGCGCCACGAGCACGCATGGCGGTGAACGCCTCGTGACCCGGGGTGTCGATGAACGTGATGGCACGCTCGGCCCCGGCGAGTCCATGCCGGATCTGGTAGGCACCGATGTGCTGGGTGATGCCGCCGGCCTCTCCGGCGATCACGTCGGTGTTCCTGATGGCGTCCAGCAAGCGGGTCTTACCGTGGTCGACGTGGCCCATGACCGTGACGACCGGTGGCCGCTTCTCCAGATCGGCGTCGCCTTCGGCGGCCTCCTCGGCCTCCAGGTCGATGTCGAACCCGCCGAGCAGCTCGCGGTCCTCGTCCTCGGCCGAGACCATCTCGATGACGTAGCCGAGCTCGACGCCCAGGGTGCCGAACGTGTCCTCATCCAGCGACTGCGTGGCCGTGGCCATCTCACCGAGGTGGAACAGCACGGTGACCAGGCTGGCAGGGTTGGCGTCGATCTTGTCGGCGAAGTCGCTCAGTGACGCACCGCGACGAAGCCGGACGATGGTCGAGCCGTCACCACGCGGAACCTGCACGCCGCCCAGCGACGGCGCCTGCATCTGCTCGAACTCTTGCCGCTTGGCGCGCTTGGACTTGCGTCCGCGGGCAGGACGACCGCCCTGGCGCCCGAAGGCTCCCTGGGTGCTGCCACGGCCTGCACCGCCGCGTCCGCCACCACCGGGACGTCCGGCGAAGCCGCCGCCGGCCGCTGGTGCCGAACCCGGAGCACCGCCACCAGGGCGAGCCCCGGCAAATCCGCCACGGGCGCCTCCGCCCGCGCCTCCGCCGGAAGTGCCACGGCCACCTGCCGCCGGACGGTCAGCGGGCCGGGCAGGAGTCCGGCCCGGCATCTGGCTCGGGCTGGGCCGGGGACCACCCGGACGCGGTGCACCCGGACGGGGAATGCCGGGACGCGGTCCACCTGACCTCTCGGTAGGGGCTGCGGTCGCTTCGGCCGCACCGGTCGCGTCCGCAGGACGCTCGGTCCGAGCCCCCGGCCGGGGCATGCCCTGGCTCGGTGCATAGGGGTTGTTCCCCGGGCGGGCGCCAGAACGCGGCATGCCCTGACTGGGAGCGTAGGGGTTGTTCCCCGGGCGCACGCTGGGACGGGGCGCGCCGGGGCGGGGTGCCGACGATGCCGGCTTCGCTGCGGCAGGGCTCGCCGCCGCATCCGGCTCAGCCGGGCTCTCGGGTGAGGCTTCGGCGGCCGGGGCTGCTGCCTCGGTCGCTGCGGCGACCGGCTGAGCAGGGGCGGCCGGAGCCACGACACCGGCAACCGGCACGGTGTCATCCGCAGCAGAGGCGACCGGTGTGCCGGCTTCCGGAGAAAGGTCAGCCACCACGGGAGCGGCGGGCTGACGTGCCGCCTTCGGGGCTAGTTTCGCAGCGGTACTGGGCGCTGCCTTCGATTCCGACTCCGCAGAAGCGGCGACGGCCGGGAAGGCATCGCGTAGCTTGCGCACCACGGGTGGTTCGATTGTTGAGGATGCTGAGCGGACAAACTCACCGAGCTCGGTGAGCTTCTCCATGATCTGCTTGCTTCCGACTCCGAGGTCTTTGGCGAGCTCGTAGACGCGGACCTTAGCCACTTCTCTCCTGTCTCGGCCCGCCCGGACAGGGTGGACCGTCGTTAGAACATCATCGTTGGGTGCTCATCGGGTGCCCATCGGCTTCAATCCCGCTTCCTTCTCGACGATCGAGGACGGTTGTCCTCGCTGGTGCTGGGTCCGGGTACGAACGCAGCTGGGCCACATCGGCATCCCCTGCGATCCGCAGGGCACGCGACACGGCACGCCCGCGCACAGCGCGTTCGATGCACCCTATGTGCAACCACGCGCCACGACCGGGCAAGACTGCTGCCACATCGACGACGACCCGTACCGGCGTCCCGTCCCCTGCGTCAGCCACGATTCTCATCATCCGATCACGGGAATCACGGTGCCGACACCCGATGCAGGTGCGAACCGGTCGCGATTCCACAGAGCCTGAAACCGGAGAACCAGTCGCAGGATCGCGCTCAGACGGCACCAGTCTACCGGCAGGCTCGCCATGCGCCGACCGCGAGCCGGTCATGAGGCCCCGTCGGCGCCCTCATCGGAGCGGATGTCGATGCGCCAGCCGGTCAGTTTCGCCGCCAGCCTGGCATTCTGGCCCTCTTTGCCGATGGCCAAGGAGAGCTGGTAATCGGGCACGACGACCCGACAGGAACGGGTCGCCTCATCGACGACCGTCACCGAGGTCACATTCGCCGGGGAGAGCGCAGCAGCGACGAAACGTGACGGGTCCGGCGACCAGTCGACGATGTCGATCTTCTCGTCATGCAGCTCGGCCATGACCGCGCGCACCCGCTGACCCATCGGGCCGATGCAGGCTCCCTTCGGGTTGAGACCTGACACGGTGGAACGCACCGCCATCTTGGAGCGGTGACCAGCCTCCCGCGCCAGCGCCATGATCTCCACGGAGCCGTCGGCGATCTCCGGAACCTCCATCTCGAAGAGCTTGCGCACCAGCCCCGGATGGGTCCGGCTCAACGTGATCTGCGGGCCCTTGGTCCCCCGCGCCACCTCGAGCACGAACGCCCGGATCCGCTCACCGTGCCGGTAGCGCTCGGTGGGAACCTGCTCATGCGAGGGCAGGAGCGCCTCCGTGCCGCCCACGTCCACATGGACATTCCGCGCGTCGCTCGACTGCTGGATCACTCCCGCGAGGAGCTCGTTCTCCTTGCCCCGGAACACGCCGAGGATCTGATCGTCCTCGGCGTCCCGGAGCCGCTGGAAGATCACCTGGCGCGCAGTGGCGGTGGCGATCCTGCCGAAGTCGCTGGGGGTGTCGTCGAACTCGGGGCCGAGCTCACGACGCGTCCGGACCACGGGTGGCTCGGCCGCCACGGCTTCCGGCTGGGCGCCGGAGGATGCTCCGGCGCCGGACACCGCCTGGTCCGCTGCCTCCGAGGGTGTCTCGGCGACCTCGGGAGCCGGCTCGACGGGAACCTCGTATTCCTCTCGTGCCCACACGACCACGTGCCCCGAGGCGCGATCGACCTCGACGCGCGCCGTACGCTGAGCGCCGGGAAGACGCTGGTAGGCCAAGGCGAGCGCATGCTCGATGGCGTCAACCATGACCGAGAGGCTGAGGTCCTTCTCCCGCTCGATCGCGCGCAGTGCAGCCATGTCGATGTCCATGTCAGTCTTCCAGTTCGTTGTCGTCGTGATCTTCGGGGCCGTCGATGCCGGACTCGGCGTCGTCTCCCGCCCGATGGAGTTCCACCTCGATGCGGCCGCGCGCCACCTCCGCGAACGGCACCAGCAGCTCAGCTCCCGCGTCGGGCTGCACGGTCAGCAGGTGCTCACCGCCCGTCACTGCGGCAAGCCGCCCCGCAACCGAGGAGCCATCGCGCAGCTCCAGGACCACCCAGCGGGTACGAGCACGCAGATAATGGTGCGGCAGTGTCAGCGGTCGTGCGGTCCCCGGGGTCGAGACTTCCACGGTGTATCCGCCGGTGATCGGGTCGGCTTGGTCCAGCGCGGCGGAGACAGCCCGGGCGGCATCCGAGACCTGGTCCAAGCTCATGGCTCCCACCTCGTCGGCCGGCAGATCGACCACGACCCGCACCAGCGTGCGCGCACCGGCGACCTTGATGACGACCCCCTCGAGGCTCATCCCCTGAGCGGCCACGACCGGCTGCAACAAGGCTTCGACCTGGTCGCGCAGGGCCACCAGACCCGCGGGCTCAGGAGTGCTCCTGCGCCCGCCTGCGCCCGAGTCACGCTTCTTCTTGCCCGCTGCCATGAGCTTTGCCCTCTCGTGTCTCTGACCAGGTACGGAGCCACCGCCTGGGTGCCTCGTCCGTCAGATGTGGAGTTCTAGCGGCTCGGCCGTGTGTCATAAGCCTAGCGGTAGCGAGAGGCCCCGACACCGCGCACCCGCGTCCTTCACCGACTTCGGTCGCGACCATGAGAGCATCGAGAACGATGACACAGGTTTCCGAGAGCACAGCCCCGCGCCACCGACCCGCGCGGGGATCCCTGCGCGCGGTGCTCGCAACGGTCATGATCGCCGTCTGCATGACCCTGACCGGTTGCGGACTGCGGCTGGAGACGTCGCTGCCCGTCGAGCCGACACCTGACGCCAGCGAAGCCCTGCGCCAGGCGATGGTCGCGGATATCCTCACCACGCAGGCCATCGCCACGGCATTGGCGAAGTCAGGCGATCTCGCGGCTCCGGTGGCTTCCTCAGTCGCCAGCATCATCACCCAGGCTACGACGCAGCTGACCGCTCTCGGCGGCGTATACGAGTCCGGACTTCCCTTGGCCGCAGGCCCCCTGCCCGCCAGCGCGTCCCCGTCCTCCCCGGACACCGCCGCCGCGCCCTCCACCGAGGATCCTGCCACGGACCTCCAGTCTCTGGTGACTACGCTGGCCACCTCCGCCACCCGGGCCCGCGGGAGTCTCGCCTCGGCACCCGACGCGCTGCAGGCGCGCCTCTATGCCTCAGTCGCTGCCTCCCAGATGGCCCAGGCGGAGACCCTCGCCGCGACGGCGAAGCTCACGGTTCCCTCGGGTGACTTCCTCACCGCGCTGCAGAGTCCTGAGACTCTCGCGCTGCCCGCGAACGCACCGGGCAGCGCCGTCAGCGATCTGATCGCCAGCGAGGATGCAGTGGGCTATGTCCGGGAGATCTTCGCGCTGCAGCGACTCAGTGGCCGCGAGCGCACGACCACTCTGGCCCGGGCGGTCGCCAATCGCACGCGCGCGACCTCGTGGGCCGTGGCCGCCGGGCTGGACGGCACCGCCGACGACCCCCGGCAGGTTCTCTATCCCCTCGATGCCAAGCTCACCAGCACCAAGAGCCTGCGGGCACGGCTCGTGTCACTGCGCGACGAGCAGACGCACCGCATCAGCGCGCTCTTCACCGTCGTGGACGCCGACCAACGCGCCGCGACCGCGGACCTGCTGGCGGACAGCTATCTGGATGCCCTCGCGGCGGGTGCCGCAGCGGAGGCGCTGCCCGGCCTCACGGAGTACACCGCGTCGTAGGCGAGGCCCCTCAGCGATCGGTGCCCAGTTCAGCGCTGGGTTCCCAGCGCCGCGACACGCTGCTCGATCTCCGCCAGGGCAAGGTCGACGCCCACCTGCCGGGCCTCGCTGCCGTCCCGCGACCTGACCTCGATCACGCCCTCAGCGAGCCCGCGTCCCACCACGACGACCACGGGCACACCCAGCAGTTCTGCGTCTGCGAACTTCACGCCCGGGGACACCTTGAGGCGATCGTCGAACAGCACCTCGACTCCGGCGTCCGACAGGCTCACCGCGATCTGCTCGGCCGCCGCCAGCACGGCAGCATCCTTCCCGGTGGCGACGACGTGCACCTGGGCGGGTGCCAGATGGGCCGGCCAGGCCAGACCGCGGTCGTCATGATGAGCCTCGGCCAGCGCCGCGAGCGCACGCGTCACGCCGATGCCGTAAGAGCCCATCGTCACGACCACCTGCTTGCCGTGGACATCCAGCACCTTCAGGCCCAGCGCCTCCGCGTATTTGCGGCCCAGCTGGAAGATGTGCCCGATCTCGATGCCACGGGCCAGCTCCAGCGGGCCGGAGCCATCAGGGGCCGGGTCTCCGGCCCGGACCTCGGCAGCCTCGATCGTGCCGTCCGGCGTGAAGTCACGCCCCGCGACCAGGCCGATCACGTGCTTGCCGTCCGCGTTGGCTCCCGTGGCCCACGCCGTACCGCTCACCACCCGGGGGTCCACCAGATACCGCACCGCGTCCTGACCCTCGGCGGCCTGTGCCTGACCCAGTGCCTGTGGTCCGATGTAGCCACGCACCAAACCGGGATGCTTCGCGAAGTCCGAATCTCCGGCCGGTTCGGCCTCGGCAGGGGCGACGGCGGCCTCAAGTCGCTTGACATCGACATCGCGGTCTCCGGGCAATCCCACCACGAGCAACTCGCGGGTGCCGTCCGGCTGGGTGAGCGCGAAGACCACGTTCTTCAAGGTGTCCGCGGCCTGCCACGCACGGTCGGCCCGCGGGGCGACCTGATCGAGCACGGCCACCAACGCGTCGATCGTGCCTGCGTCCGGGGTGTCGACCACCGTGGGGGCCGGTGCGTCAGCGAAGGACATCGGCTCCGGCGCCGGTGTGGTCACGGCCTCGACATTGGCCGCGTATCCCCCCGGGGAACGCACGAAGGTGTCCTCGCCGATGGCCGTCGGCGAGAGGAACTCCTCGCTCCGCGATCCGCCCATGGCCCCCGACGTGGCAGCGACGATGACATAGTCCAGGCCGAGACGCGTGAAGATGCGCTCGTAGGCGTCCCGCTGGGCGGCGTACGAGGCGTCCAGACCGGCATCGTCCGCGTCGAAGGAATAGGCGTCCTTCATCACGAACTCGCGGCCGCGCAGCAGCCCGGCGCGAGGACGCGCCTCGTCGCGGTATTTGGTCTGGATCTGGAACAACGTCACCGGCAGATCCTTGTACGACGAATAGAGGTCCTTGACCAGAAGGGTGAACATCTCCTCATGGGTGGGTGCCAGCAGGTAGTCCGCCTCTTTACGGTCCTTCAGCCGGAAGAGGTTGGGACCGTATTCGGTCCAGCGGCCGGTCGCCTCATAGGGCTCCCGGGGCAGGAGTGCAGGGAAATGCACCTCCTGGGCGCCCGCTGCGACCATCTCCTCACGCACGATGCGCTCGACCTTGGCCAGGACACGCAGCCCCAGCGGAAGCCACGTGTAGATGCCGGGTGCCGCCCTCCGGATGTAACCGGCACGGACCAGCAGCCGGTGACTGGCCACCTCGGCATCGGCAGGATCTTCGCGCAGGGTGCGCAGGAACAGGGAGGACATCCGCATGAGCATGGTGTCCAGCCTACCGACAGTGCGACGCCATGCGGTTCACGACGCAGGTCGTTCCGGGCGTCTCAGAACAACACCGTCGCATAGGTTCCCACGCGTTCGAAGCCGACTGCGCGGTAGGTCGCGAGCGCAGCGGTGTTGTACGAGTTCACATACAACGACACGATCGGGCGATGGCGCAGCGCGGCGGCCACCACGGCAGCCATGGCCGGCACCGCCAGTCCCTGACGGCGCCGGCCGGGCGACACCCACACTCCCTGGACTTGGGCCACCTGGGGCGACAACGCACCCAGCTCGGCCTTGAACTCCACCGTCGCCGCGGATGATGGCACGCGCCCGGGCTCCGGGGGGGAGAGCCGGACCAGGGACCGTTGCTGCGAGATCAGCCAGCGCACCCGTTCCGCATAGGTCTGGGGGGCGGCCAGGACCGGCGAATAGCCGATCTCCTCGGTGAACATCGCCACGCAGGCTGGTAGCACCAGCGGGAAATCTGACAACGTGGAGAGACGAACCCGGGGGTCAGCGGCGACCACGGAAGGCTCGCTCATGGCGAGGGACGGCTGCTCTGCCCGGACGTCGCGCGGGCGCCGCCATTGACCACGGAGCAATTCCCACAGACCCAGCACATCCGCAGCCGGTCCCACCATGCTCGAGGCCGTGCGGCCCCGCCGCAGCGCCATCTCTGCGAAGGCCGACAGTGCGCGCTCGTCCCGGTGGGGATTGACGGGGACGATGTTCGCACCTGACCAGCACACCGCGACGAGCGGTCCCTGCGCGGGGTATCCCCAGAACTCGCCCGGGTTGTGCCGCTGGCCGGACCGCAGCATCTGGTCGATCCGGCCCGCAGCGAGCACTGAGGCGACCGGGTCGAGCGCGCAGAGCGCAGCCGCCTGCTCCAGATCCGCGTCGGTCAGCAGCCGAGCGGCCGATGGCGGCGTCCTCGTGCGGCGTATCGGCCAAGCTCCCATACGCCGATTGTGCCGCACACCCGCCGGGTCGGCATGCGTACCCGGCCGTCCGGCTGGTAGTGTCACGCCGCGTGAACGCCCCGCCCGACTCCCCGCACCCGGCTGCTGGCGGCCCGGGCTCTCCCCCCACGGACGGTGACGTCGGCCCCACCACCTCGGCTGACCAGACCGATGATCCTTCGCGAGGCCTGGTCTCCCGTCGTGCCGCGCTCGCTGCCGGTGCACTGGCCGGCGTGGCGGGGCTCGTCGGGGGCGATGGCATCAGATCCCTCACCGAGTCGTATGCGCAGCGCAGGCCATTGCCCTTCTACACCGGACCGGCTGCGAGCATCCACGCCGGGCGGCGCACGCCGCCGAGGCATCCTGTCGTCCAGGTGACCTGGTCGGGCTCATCGAGCAGGCCGCAAGCCTGCCTGACCTTCGACGACGGACCCTTGCCGCGGTGGACGCCACAGGTGCTGGAGACCCTCGCCGCCAAGGATGCTGTGGCAACCTTCTTCGTCCGCGGAGACCACCTGAGCACCCACCATGCGCTGCTGGAGCCGTACCGCTCGGTCCATGAGTTCGGCAACCATACGTGGGACCATCGGGATCTCGCACGGCTTGACTATGCGGCCTGCGTGGCTGAGCTCACGCGTACCAGCGACGCCATGGAACGCCTTCTCGGCGCCCGCCCCGTCCTCATGCGACCGCCCTACGGTCACCTGGCGGGCTCAACGCTGCTGGCGTGCAACGACCTGG
>JAATES010000371.1 GCA_015655615.1 Actinomycetales bacterium | reverse complement strand
TGCAGCTCTCTGGCGACCCGGTGGTGACCTGGCCCTCGGGCGCGACGTCGGCCGTGTACTCGGTCTACGACGTGAGCAGCGGGACCTGGGTCGCTGCGGCCCCCGTCGATGCTCCCGGTGCCCTGACCGCACCGGCGGGCGTCGCCCCGTCAGACATCGGCGGACTCAGGATCGTGTACTCGTCCGCGACGGGCAGCATCGCCAGGGGTGCCTCCAGCACCGTCAGCGTCGACGTCCTCAACACCGCCGACGCCACCGGAATCACCGAGCCGACGCACTTCCCGAACACCGTGCGGGCCACGGTCGGTCTCGATGGTGAGACCTCCCCCCACGCGGACGCATCGAAGACCTACACGCTCAACCCGCTGCGCCCGGCGGTCTCGGCGGACAAGGAGTTCGAGGACAGCGAGCTGGCCACGGTTCCGTATGGAGCGAGTGACAAGACCCGCACCACGGCGACCTTGACCGCCTCGAACGCGGGGACCACCCCGCTCGCCTCGTTGACGATCACCGAGCCGGAGGACCCGTCCGACCTCACGGCCGCCAATCCGTTCGCCCCGGCTCACCCGGGAGAGGGCCTGCTGCTGAACGGCATCGCAGAGGCGGTCACCTGGCCTGCCGGGGCGACGGGTGCCACCGTGACGTACTACTACGCGGACGGCTCCTCCAGCAGTCCGCTCGCCACGACCGCGCCGGACACCATCGCCGACAGCCCCCGGACGCCGTTCGATCCCGCAAATCCGGTCTCTGCAGACCGGCTGACCGGGTTCTCGGTCACGTTCACCAGCACGGACGGCATCGAGGTCTCGGCTGCCGCCACGGTGCCGGTCGAGGTGCAGGCCAACCCGAACCAGGTCGCGCCAGGGCTGAAGATCGCCTTCGACAACACGATCGGGGTGACCGGCAAGGACATCCACGGCCTGCTCCCCGCTCCCGACACCGCCTCGGACAGTGTCACGGTCTATGCGGATCAGGTGACCGTCACCACCTCCAAGAAGGTCGCTCCCACCGAACTGCTGGCCGTGCCGGGGCAGACGACGACGGCTCAGCTGTCGACCAACATCGCCGAGTACCCGGAGACGACGCGGGACGTGGACTACCTGGAGATCGTCGACCCGGCCGCGGGGACCTCGGACGACTGGTACAACTACTTCGACGTCACGCAGGTCACGCTGACGCCAATTCCCACGAACGCCAAGCTGTCCGTGCAGTATCAGCCCTGTGGCGGTGGCGCGTGGACGTCCCTGGGCGCGGACTTCGAGGACGTCACCTACGGTTCGGCAGCGGCACCCCAGGGGTTCTTCACCAAGGAGATCCCCGCAGGGCTGCGGGACGACATCTGCGGCATCAAGTTCATCTATGAGCCCGTGGACCCGGGAGAGGGATTCGTTCCGGGGCAGTCGTTGAGCCCCAACCTGACATATGGGCTGCGCAGCGAGCTCCGCGACGGGAGTGCGGCACTGCCCAACGAGGACCTCGACGGTGTGCTGGAGAACTGCTCCCAGTCACAGGCCTCCTCGGGGACCGTGGAGTCTAATCTCGCCGCGAGCGACTGCTCCACGGTCAACCTCAACGAGGTCGGCCCAGGACCAGACATGGTGGAGAAGGACTTCGTCGAATCCGCCAGCGCCAACGATCAGAACCTCATCAATACCCGGCAGGATGCGACCACCCGGGTGAGGCTCGGCTGGTCGACCGGCGGCTACACAGGCGTGGACTCGATGGTGGTGTCCGACACCAAGGTGGGTGCGGACGGAAAGCCGGTGGCGACCCTCGCCGACTCACCCTTCGACGCGTTCGACCTCGTGTCCGTCCCTGCCATCACCACCGCGCAGGACCCCTTGATCTCCTACGACCGGGTCTACCTGGAGCTCTGGAACGGGACCGCCTGGGTGCAGCCTAACGGCGGGACCGGGACCGGCGGCTCATGCACGGCGGCGGCGCCCTGCCTGGGACAGTTCCCGGGGTACACGCTGTCGGCCGCCGAGCGCGCGACGACCACTGCGGTGCGCTTGGTCTATTCCGAGCGCCCGGGCCGGAGCACGGTCTCGCCGGCCCCCGGTAGCGGCGTTGCGGCCAGCTCTGGCCACAACCGCGGGATCTTCCTGTCCGTGCGACTGCGCGACAGCAAGCGGAGCGATTCGAGCAAGCCCGTGCTGGCAGGAACCACGTTCAACACCGCCGTCCAGGGCGAGGTGTACAACGACGCCACGGCACAGGCGGTCGATGCCGGTGTCGTGGTCCGGACGGACAATGATGCCGACACCATCACGCTGAAAGACGCGGATCTGGGCATCACGGTCGGCAAGGAGTGGCAGGGAGGCCCACTCGCCATACCGGCCGCGTCCGTTCCGGCGGCCGACTGGCCCACCACTCGGGTCGTCGTCACGGCGAAGAACACGACTCCGGCTCGGGTGAGCTCACTCTCGGTGATCGACCCCGATGTCAATGGCTCGAATGCGCAACCGGCCACTCCCTTCGACCGGTTCAACCTCAAGGGCATTCAGGACATCACCGTTCCGGTGGGCGCGACCGGTGTGGAGATCGTCTTCCAGGGAGCCTCCGGACTCGACCGGAACGGCGCTCCTGCGGCCACCATCGCGCTCGTGAAGGCCTACACCGAGGCCCAGCTCGCCGATGCCACCGGAATCACCGTCACCTTCACAGGCCCCCTCGCGGCCGATGCCAGCACGGTGGTCACCTATGACCTGCGGCTCCGCACGACGCTCCGGGGGTCCGAGACACCGACCACGGTCGCTGAGCTCACCAACCAGGCACGCGGTAGTGTCGCCGATCCCCGCTACCAGGCTGACGGGACCACGTTGGCGGACGACACGGAGACGGATAGCGACACGGCCGATCTGAAGCTGGTGACGACGAGTTTCGGGGTCGCTGCGGACAAGACCCTCTCACCGGCGTCGCAGAGCGAGACCCAGAACCCCAAGATGGCGGTGACGCTGGCATTGTCGGGTACCCCCAGCGGGAGCTCCCGGACGACGACGATGACCCTCACGGACCAGGCGGCCACCTTCTGGAACGCCTTCGACTTCGTCGCCGTGGGCAGCGGCTTCACCCTGCCGACGTTCTCCCCGGCGGTCACCGGTGCGGAGTTACGGGTCTACCCTGAGGTCTGCGTGACCCGGACCTGGAACGCGGCAGCCATCTCGGCCACCCCGGCACTCAGCTGCGCGGCGGCCGGCGGTACCTGGAAGAGCCCGGTGGCCGATCCCGGCGACGTCAGCACCTGGCTGACCGCAGCGCAGGTCAAGGCGAGCATCCTTCCCAGCGGCGTGACGGCCGCCGACGTGGTCGGCGTCCGGTTCACCATCAAGCGGCTGAACGGTGCCAACTGGGAGAACCCGCAGGCACCGAAGATCACCGTCCCGATCACCGTGCTGCGGCGTGACACGCTCCGTACGGGTGGGCCAGTTCCCACGACGCTGAACGACGGGGGATCACCCGCGCCCGGCTCGGCGGTCAAGGGCGCACTCGTCAACACGGTCGAGGTGAACTCGACCAGCTCGACGGGCGCCACAGCACAGGGATCGAAGAACGCGACCTACACCTACTCGCACGCGCCGACGGCGGTCCGTGTCGAGAAGCTCCCCGTCTCCGGCACCTCGGTGGCTGCCGGAACAGCCATCCCCTATCAGCTCAAGGTCACCAACACCGGCCAGTGGCCGATCCTCAACCCTGTGATCACGGACGTGCTGCCCAGCGACGCGGAAGGCCCGCAGCTGCAGGTGGTGACGGGCGACAGCGATGGGGTGCCGGACTTCAGCTTCACGCTGACGGGATCGGCGCCGGCATCACCGTCAGGGCCCGGCATGCCTACGACGGCAGCGGACATCACGGCGACGACCGAGACCGCTGGGGGTGGTGTGACGGGGCTCAGGTTCGCCTTCCCCGCAGGGTCGGTCCTCGAGGTCGGCCAGACCTACACGATCAAGGTTCCGCTGGTCTTCCGCCCGGGACTGGTGGAGACCGACACCGTGACGAACTCGTTCGGCGTGACCGGTGACCGCACGTTCGACACCTGTACGGCCCCCACCGGCAGGCCATCCACCTATGATCCGGTGGCCAACACGTGCTCGACGCAGACGACGGTGAAGCCCGCCGCAGCTGCCAACATCGCGGCGGTCAAGGCTGTCCGGCCTCTCACGGACGCCACCTACACCGAGGACCTCGGCTTCAAGCCCGAGTCGGGCACCGATTGTGCGCAGGCGCGTGACGCAGCCGGTTTCTCCGTGACTCCCTGTGTGCCGCGAACACTGCCCGGTCAGACCGAGGAATGGCGACTGACTGTGCAGAACACTGGCACGCAGCCGTTGTCCCGGGTGGTCGTCACCGATCGGCTTCCCGCTCCCGGCGACACGACGCTGATTGCGGGCCTGACGAGGTCGTCCCAGTGGGCAGCGGCCTTTGCGGGGGGTACCCCCGTCGTGGCGACGACGGCCGGTGCGACCCTCAAGACGTACTACACGACCTCGGCGAGTCCCTGCCTGGAGGTGCTGAAGAAGCCGACCAACGGGACCTGCGACTCCGACCCTGTCGCTGGCTGGGCGTTGTGGGATCCTGCCGGGACGGTCGACCCGGAGACGGTCACGGCGCTGCAGTTCGTCATCGACTACGCGCCCGCCGCCAACCGGCTTGCACCGGGGAAGAAGCTCGACATCACCTTCCGGACGATCACGCCGGAGACGTCACCGACGGCAGGCGATGACACCGTGGCGGCCAACTCGCTGTCCACGAGCGCAGTGGCCGTCTCCGGTGCGTCGACGACGACCATCGCCGCGCGGGACTACTCGATCGCCCGGGTCGCGCTGGCGACCGGTGACCTGACGGTCCGCAAGGTGGTGACGGGACCCGGTGCGGGATTCGTGCCGTCTGGACAGGGGTTCGCGGCCGACTTGATCTGCACCTCGGTGGGAGTGGAGCTCTCGCCGATCCCCTTCACGATCACTGCGGGAGAGACGAAGACCTTCACCGACCTGCCCGGCGGTGCGAGCTGCACGGTGTCGGAGCCCGCGGCGAGCGGCCAGACCTCGTACACCGCGCCCGCGCAGATCGTCGATGTCAGCTCGCCGAGCGTGCTGCCGTCGGTCGTCTTGACGAACACCTATGAGCTGGCCTCGCTGCGGGTGTCCAAGAAGGTCACCTCGGACGCCGGGACGGTCCCCACGGCCTTCGGCTTCACCGTGGCCTGCACGTTCCTGGGTCAGAGCGTTCCGCTGGCTGCAGGCGATGCAGCGTTCACACTGGACGATGGCGACACCAGGACGATCACCGGACTTCCGGCCGGTGCCACCTGCGTGGTCACCGAGACGGATGACCAGTCTGCCGACTCCACCATCACCTCCGGGACCTCCTCGACGGGCTCGGTGACCACCGACCAGGCCACGCGGACGGCGACGATCACGGCGCTCAGTCATACCGAGACGACCGAGACCTCGGATCAGGTGCAGTTCGACAACCTCTACGGGGTGGCCGGGTTGCGCGTGGAGAAGTTCCTGGACGGCCCGGCCGCGCAGCAGCTCGGCGCCGACCAGAGCTATCCGATCTCCGTGGTGTGCACCTATGACAACGCGACGCAGTCCTACCAGGCGGTCCTCGATGCCGGCAACGGCTGGGCGGCCTCGTGGCTCGACGTGATCCAGGGGTCGGAATGCCATCACCGAGACCTCGCTCCAGGGTGCGTCGGCGGTGCGGATCACGCCGAACGACGGGATCAGCCTGGACCAGGGCGCCATCACCATCCCGGCGACCGGTGTGGCTCAGGTCGACGTGACGAACTGGTTCCCGGCGGGTTCGTTGGAGGTCACCAAGACCTTTGCCGGAGATGGCGCGACGAAGTTCGGCACGCGCACCTATACGGTCGAGCTGGTCTGCACCCTTGACGGAGACCCGCTGGCGGTCACCGACGGCGGGGTGCGGACGTTGTCGAGGACGGATCCCACCACGCTCTACGAGCACCTGCCGCAGGGCGCGGAGTGCACCGTGCGGGAGACGGCCGATGGCGGGGCCACCTCGTCCCAGATCGTCGATGTGGCCACAGGCGACTCCCTGGGTGACGCCACGACGGGCTACCGGTTCACCGTGGGCGCTCCTGGGCTCCAGACCACCGACCAGGCTCAGCCGGCGTTGCAGGTGCAGAACACCTTCCTGCTGACCTCGGTGCCCGTCACCAAGAAGATCGACTCCGCTGCCACGGACGCCACCGGCAGGCCGCTCGACTACGGGCCGTTCCTGGCGACCCTGGTGTGCACGCTGGACGGCGAGCCCGTCACCGCTGCGGAGGACGCGACCCAGACGCTGGCCGTCGGCACGACCACCACCTGGACCGAACTGCCGGTGGGCGCGGTCTGCCGGGTCGAGGAGACCCGCACGGCGGGTGCCTCGGGTACGCAGATCGTCGTCGCGAGCGCACCGGAAGCACCGGTCGACGCGACGTTCAGCGACCTCCCGGCGCTGGTGGAGGCCGGCGCCGACAACAAGGTGACCATCGTCAACCGGTACGACATCGCCAAGGTGGTGGTGTCGAAGTCGGTGATCGGCACCGGTGCCGCCAAGGCCAGGTCGAAGGTCTTCACGGTCCACGTCGAGTGCGTCCTGACCGACGACACGCGTCCGGCTCCGGGCGCCGTGGTCTGGAGCAAGGACTACCGGATCGGCGGCCCGAAGAGGCTCACAGCCTCCATCGGGACCCTGGCCGCCGGCGCACGATGCGTGATCACCGAGACGGCGACCGGCAATGCCACCTCGACTCGGATCTTCATCGGATCAACGTCCACGTCGGGTCCGTCGGCCACCTTTGCGGCAGTGGCCGGTGTGAATCCGCTGGAGGTCACCGTTGAGAACACCTTCACGGTGGTCCCTCCCAAGAAGGATCCGGGCGGCACCGGCGGCGAGGACCCGCGGGCGGGCGGGCGCGGACCCGGCGGGCGGCTGGCCCGGACCGGGGCCTCCGTGCTGCTGTGGCTGCAGGCGGCGTCGCTTCTTGCCGCCGGTGGATTCGTCCTGGTGATGGCTGCGCGTCGCCGCCGGGAGGACTGAGCGGCCGCAGGCGGCACGAATGACCCCCGGGGTGCCGGAGCGCGTCCGGCACCCCGGGAGTCGTCTCTCGGAACGGGTGAGGTCAGACCTTCTCGATGAGGTCCGCGATCGAGTTGACCACATGGTCCGGGCGGAACGGGTACTTGACGATGTCGGACTTCTTGGTCGAGCCGGTCAGCACCAGGTAGGTGTGGAGCCCGGCCTCGATGCCTGCGACCACGTCGGTGTCCATCCGGTCGCCGATCATCGCGGTGACCTCGGAGTGCGCGTCGATCCGGTTGAGGGCCGAGCGGAACATCATCGGGTTGGGCTTGCCGACGAAGTAGGGCTTGCGCCCTGTGGCCTGGGTGATCATGGCAGCGACTGCCCCGGTGGCAGGTAGCGGCCCTTCGGCGCTGGGGCCGGTCGGGTCGGGGTTGGTGCAGATGAAGCGGGCGCCGCCCAGCACCAGCCGGACGGCCTTGGTGATGGCCTCGAACGAATAGGTGCGGGTCTCCCCGAGCACCACGAAGTCCGGGTCCGACTCGGTCAGGGTGTAGCCGGCCTCGTACAGCGCCGTCGTCAGCCCGGCCTCGCCGATGACGTAGGCGCTGCCGCCGGGTGCTTGCGCACCGAGAAACTGGGCTGTGGCCAGGGCGGACGTCCAGATGGACTCCTCGGGTATGTCCAGTCCCCCGCTGGCGAGCCGAGCCCGCAGGTCCCGGGGCGTGAAGATCGAGTTGTTGGTCAGCACCAGGAACGGACGTTCCTTGTCGCGCAGGGCTTGCAGGAACTCGCGGGCGCCGGGGATCGCCGTGCCCTCGTGGACGAGCACGCCGTCCATGTCGGTGAGCCAGGACTGGATCTCGCGGGTCATGAGTGATCTCCTGAGGCAGGGGAGGAGGTGAACGGGGAGGGTGGTGCGGTCGCGGGTCGGGCCTGCGGGGCGTGCTCGGTGTCCGCGGGCTCCGGGTGCTGCGCTCGCAGGCGCCGTGCCTTGAGGTGGCGCCGGAGCAGTTCGAAGCCGACCGGCAGCACGGACAGGGCGACCACCACCAGGAGCAGCAGCTCGATGTTGCTCTTGACGAACGCGATGTTTCCCAGCCAGTGGCCGAGCAGGGTGACTCCCACGCCCCACAGCAGGGCGCCGACGGCGTCGTAGACGATGAAGGTGCGATAGTGCATGCGTCCGACCCCGGCCGACACCGCCGAGTACGTGCGGACGAAGGGCACGAAGCGTGCCAGGATGATCGCCTTGCCGCCGTGCCGTGCGAAGAACTCCTCCGTCTGGGCGATGTGCTGCTTCTTGAAGAGCCGTGAGTCCGGACGGTTGAAGAGCTTGGGACCACTTTTGCGGCCGATCCAATAGGCGTTCTTGTCGCCCAGGAAGGCCGCGAGGAAGAGCAGCAGGCAGAGCAGCCAGAGCGGGAAGTCCAGCGTTCCCTGGGCGACCAGGGCTCCCGCAGTGAACAGCAGCGAGTCCCCGGGCAGCAGCGGGAACAGCAGCCCGGTCTCGATGAAGATCACCACGATGATGCCGATGAGGGCATACGAGCCGAACGAACTGATCAGCTCGTCGGCGTTGAGCCATGAGGGGCCCAGAGTCAGGAGCTGCGTGCTGGCGTCAGCCAAACCGGTGGTGATCACGCCTCCAGCCTAGAGTGCGCTCCCGAACGCACGGCGACAGCGGAGTGTGGAGCGACTGAACGTTGTGTGTGGGGCCTGTGCGGCCGCCGGAGCAGGTGGGGCGCCGTACCTCGCCCGGGGCGGGTTCGGGATGGCCGTCCTGATAGAACTGTCGGTATGCCAAGCGCGGATGAGCACGACCCGGAACATCGGGTGGGCGTGGGGCCCTGGCCGGAGGGCCTAGCGCTGCCCAGCGGCGACCGTTACGACCCTGCATTGCTGGCGGGGGGAGACTCACGCAACGTCGCCGACGAGTTCCGGTACTGGACGGTGGAGGCGATCTCCGAGGAGCTCGACTCCAGAGCGAGCACCCGGCCCGCCCAGCTGCAGGTGGCAGTGGAGAACTGGGGACACGACTTCAACATCGGCTCCGTGGTGCGTACGGCGAACGCCCTGGGGGTGCGCGACGTGCACGTGGTCGGGCGGCGGCGGTGGAACCGCCGGGGCGCGATGGTCACCGACAGGTATCTGCACATCCACCATCATGACGATGTCGAGGGATTGGCACAGTGGGCCCGGCAGCACGGGTTGCCCATCCTGGGGATCGACAACGTTCCGGGCTCGCAGGCCATCGAGCACTACGACCTTCCGGACTCCTGCCTGATGCTCTTCGGCGAGGAGTCGGCGGGGCTGACGCGCGAGGCTCGGGCAGCCGCGCGCGTCCTGTTGCACATCACCCAGTACGGCTCGACCCGCTCTTTGAACGCCGGTGCCGCTGCGGCTATCGCGATGTTCGCCTGGTCGCTCCAGCACCGTGGATGACCACGGGCCGAACGGCCCACGCAGCTTGTCCGGATTTCTGACACACTAGAAGGCGATCCCCGATCATTCTTTCTTCTCACAGGAGCGCCGCAGATGGCTATTGCAACCCCCGAGATCTACACCGAACTCATCGACCGCGCCCGCGCGGGCAAGTTCGCCTACCCTGCGGTGAACGTGACCTCGTCGTCGACGATCACTGCTGCCCTGCAGGGCTTTGCCGAGGCAGAGTCCGACGGCATCATCCAGGTCTCCGTCGGTGGCGCAGAGTACGCGTCGGGCTCGACGATCAAGGACCGGGTTGCGGGCACGCGTGCCCTGGCGGCCTACGCCGCTGAGGTTGCCAAGAACTACCCCATCACCGTCGCTTTGCACACGGACCACTGCACCGAGGCCAACCTCGAGTCCTGGGTCCGCCCGTTGCTCGCCCTCGAGATCGAAGAGGTCAAGGCAGGCAAGAACCCGACCTTCCAGTCGCACATGTTCGACGGATCGACCGTTCCGATCGACCGCAACCTGGTCGTGGCCGCTGAGCTCCTCGAGCTCTCCCAGCAGGCCCGCACGATCCTCGAGATCGAGATCGGCGTCGTGGGCGGCGAAGAGGACGGGCACACCGCGGAGATCAACGACAAGCTGTACACCACGGTGGAGGACGGCCTGAAGACCGTCGCCGCACTGGGCACCGGCGAGAAGGGGCGGTACCTGACTGCGCTGACCTTCGGCAATGTGCACGGTGTGTACAAGCCGGGAGCCGTCAAGCTGCGTCCGGAGCTCCTCAAGGAGATCCAGGACGGCGTGGCTGCGAAGACCGGCAAGTCCAACCCGTTCGACCTGGTCTTCCACGGTGGCTCGGGTTCGACTCCCGAGGAGAACGCCGAAGCCGTGGCCAATGGCGTCATCAAGATGAACATCGACACTGACACCCAGTATGCCTACTCACGCCCGGTCGCGGATCACTTCTTCCGCAACTATGACGGGGTGCTCAAGGTCGACGGCGAGGTTGGGAACAAGAAGGCCTACGATCCCCGCGCCTGGGGCAAGCTCGCGGAGGCCGGATTGGCCGCGCGTCTGGTCGAGGCAGCGCAGCAGCTCGGCTCCGCTGGACACAAGCTCTGAGTTCGCTCCACATCAGCTGGTGATGGCCGTCGGGACTCTCGTCTCGGCGGCCATTGCCATAGAGAGTCTCGCCATCCGGGGAGGGGTCAGCCGTTCTGACCGTCCTGGTCCACCAGGTCGACCAGATCGCTGGTCTGCGTGACGTCGAGCAGGAACCGGACGGTCGGCGGCACATGCACCATGCGGGTGCGGCCCGTGGGCGAGGCGAGCGCTACCTGAGAGACGAATGCGACCCCGAGCGAGTCCATGAAGCTGACGTGGTGCGCGTCGAGCGTGACCGGGAGTGACTCGGCGGCGATGACATCCAGAGCCGACCGGAACTCCCCGGCCAGGCTGGCATCGATCTCACCGGACAGCAGTACGCGGACCTCATCGGCCTGCACGATGACATGGACGGTTCCGGACCCGTCGAAGTCGAGGGACCGAGCGGTAAGCTCCGGAGCGTCATCGCGCGCGTGGGGACCGGGGCTCGCAGCGTGGACGGTACCCGCGTCCTGTGGGGTTCCAGGCGAGGAGACGTTCATCCGGATTCCTTTCACGTGCAGTGTCGACTCTCCCTATGAGATTACGGCCCTATGCTCCCTTGCAGGGGGAGGCGCGTGGACCGAGCCCGGCCATTGGTCGGAGCACCCCTGCTGTGAGAGCATTCCGAAGTGATCAACCTACCGGGTGGGGGCAGTTGATGTCTGCCGATGCCGCATCGAAGGGTCCCCAGGGCGGACTCGACCGCGTCCTGGCGGCGGGCCTGAACCTCTTGAACGGTTCGATTGCCTTGGTTGAGCGACTCCGGACTCCGGGCGAGACCGGCGCGGGCTTGGCGGCTGAGCCGGACCACGAGGGCTTCGCGTTCGACGGGGACTGGTTTCGCTCGTTGACCGTCGTATGGGTGAACGAGGTCTTCGGGCAATGGGTGGACATCGAGCCGGGCATGTGCCCGGGAATCCCCCTGGCGGATCTCGCAGCGCGGTTCGACATCAATACCGAGATCGCTGGCGCCGACGATGCCCTTGGCCGAGGCGACCCGTACTCGACGGTCGTCCGCGCCCATCAGGAGGACGGTGCGGAGCGCTGGTGGCGCGCCTCGATGAGGAGGGTTCCCGGCACGACTGACCGCGGGGGGGAGCTGTGGTTGCTGGAGATCCTGGACGTCACCGATGCGAACGTGGTGCGTCTGGAGAACCTGGACCTCATCATGGCGGAGCGCCAGTCGCGCCGTGCGCTCCACGTGATCTCACGTGTCTCCGACTACCTGGTCGATCTGGACCATCCGTACGTGTTGCGTGAGATCTCCCATCTGCTGGTCGGGCATCTAGGTGGGTGGTTCGGGTTCTATCTGGACGACGGCGGGCTGAAGTTCTCCGAGACCATCATCGGTTCCGGGGTTCCGGATGCGCGGGCTGTCATCATCCGGGAGGACGCGCAGACGGATGCGCTCGGCGACTCCCAGGTGCCTGGCCTGGGGACGATCGTCATCGAGGGTCCCGAGACCACCGAATTCCAGGATCCGGTGGCGGCCCTGATGACGGGAAAGATCACGGGGCCGATCGAGTTCATCCTCGAGGCCGCCTATCTTCCGGGAACCAGGTCACGCGCTCTGGCGCAGGACCTCGCCTCCCGCCTGGCATCGGCGGCGGCCGACTTCGGAACCATCGTCCTGCACACGGTCCCGGGACGGCGGCACACCATGGGCATCATGGTGGCGGTCAGGCCGGCTGCTGACGATGCCGCGGCCTTCGGTGCCACCGGCAGGATCGATCGCTCCGCGGCCTGGGGCGTGACGATCGAGGGTGGCGTCACGGTGCTGGAACTGGTGACCCGGCGGGTTGGCATGGCGATCGAGAACGTGTACTTCTACCGGCGTGAACGTGCCATGGCGGAGACCCTGCAACGGGCCATGCTTCCGGAGCAGGTGGACATCGAGGGCCTCGATGTGTGGACCTACTATGCGCCGGCCTCCGGCCACGCGCAGGTGGGCGGGGACTGGTACGACGTGCTTCAGCTCTCCGAGAACGTGGCAGGAATCGTCATCGGTGACGTGGTGGGCCATGACATCGAGGCGGCCGCCACCATGGGCCAGCTGAGGTCCGTGGTCAGGTCCTACGCCTTCGAACTGGTGGACCCTGCCGTGGTGCTCCAGCGCGCTGACAGGCTGGTGGCCGGAATGCGGACGACCAGACCGGCAAGTTTGGTCTATGCCACCCTGTCGCGGTTGCGGACCGGCTGGGACATGGAATATGCGCGAGCAGGCCATCTGCCGCCTCTTCTGGTGCGTGAAGGTGTGGTGACCCGGCTCAGTGGCAAGGGCGGCGTGCTGATCGGCTTCGGCTCGGGCGAGCGGCATGCGAGCCGCGCCAAGCTCTTGCCCGGAGACGTGCTGGTGTTCTACACCGACGGGTTGATCGAACGCCGGACCCAGCCACTGAGCTGCGGGCTCGATGCGCTCTGCAACGTGGCCGGTAGCGCGCGTGCGATCGACGCGGCCGGCATCGGCGAGGAGTTGCTTTCCCGGCTGGGTGAGGGACCCGAGGACGACGTTGCCCTGCTGGTCGTTCGTGTGCCGGATCCGGACCACGATGCGCTGGCGCTCTCGCATTCTCCCCGCTCCCGTCGCTGGGCATTGCCCAGCGAGGCGGCCTCGATAGCCCGGGCGCGCCATGCGGTGCTGCAGATCGGGAGCGCCTGGGGCCTGACCAATCTGGCGGACGCGGAACTCGTGGCGTCGGAGCTCGTGGCCAACGCGGTGCTTCACGGATGGGGGCATCTGGCGTTCCGGCTCCTCGAGACGGACGACGGCCTCTGCATCGAGGTGGAGGATGCCAACCC
>JAATES010000072.1 GCA_015655615.1 Actinomycetales bacterium | reverse complement strand
GGCCGGCGCAGCAGCGCGTAATCGAAGAACACGCTGGAATAGTCCGTCATCAGCACGTCGGCGGCGAGGTACAGATCGTTGACCTCGTCCACCCCGGAGACATCGACCACAAAGCCGTCGTAGGCCGCGAAGTCGAAGTTGTCGACCACCAGGTAATGGGCACGGAAAGCGATGACCGTGTCCGATCCCAGCGCCTGCTGCAGGGCGTGGAAGTCCAGCTCGGGGGTGAACCGGTAGGTCGAGTCCGCTGACTTCCGGTCGTCACGCCAGGTGGGGGCGTAGAGCACCACCCGTTTGCCCTGGGGCAGGCCGGTGCGTTCGCGCGCTGCCCGCTGGGTCGCTGCCTGGTCGTCGTAGTCGGCGACCCCGGCCCGCGCCAGCACGTCGTTGCGCGGATTGCCCGTCGGCACGACGATGTGCTCGCGTCGGGTGCGGTCCAGGCTGAAGGCGCTGGCGAAGGCGCGGGTCGTGAAGGCCGACGAGCTCAGCAGTGCGGACATCTTGGCGCCGTCATGACGGTATCGCGTGGCGAATCGCGCCACCTTGGCCCCCACCAGATCCGGGGCGATGTCGGCACCCAGCCGCTTGAACGGAGTGCCGTGCCAGGTCTGGACGTAGCACTGGTCTTTGGCGGGTGTCGCATAGTCGGGCACCGTGGTCGACGCCACCCAGACCCGAGCGCGCTGATACGTGCGGAAGTACTCCACCGTGCCGTAGGCGACCACGGTGGTGCGGGGGTCGCGAAGCGCCTCGAAGCGCTGCGTGGCACCCTCCGGGTCCCGCAGGGCCCAGACGAAGCGCAGCTGCTGACGACGAGGGTCCTGAAGGAGGTGCTCGTAGACGGCGCGTGGCGAACCGGCGTAGGAGCGGCCGTTGAAGGCCACGAAGAGCACCAGATCGGGCTCGCGAGGGACGCGGGTCAGCCGGTAGCGGACTCTGCGCCATTGCCGGAGTGCGGCGTCGAACGCCCGTCGCGGTCGCGTCCCCGCATGGAGCAGACGGGTGGCGAGCTGGCTGGGAGAGATCATGACGCCTTCACGCTTGTCAGCATAGGAGATGGGCGCCTCTCGAATCGCCCAGGCACACGGTCGCTCATCGGAGGCCGGCGGGCGAGCGGGGCAGGTCACCGGTCACGGGGCAGGTAGCCAGATGGTCGTTGACCAGCCCGCAGGCCTGCATCGCCGCGTAGGCCGTGGTCGGTCCGATGAAGACGAAGCCGGCCGACTTGAGGGCCTTGGACAGCGCGACCGACTCCGGCGTGGTGGCCGGCACGTCTGTGAACGAGTCGGGCTGGTGCGTCCGGGGCGCCGGTGCGTGGGACCACACGAGCTGGTCCATGGAGCGGCCACCGGCCTGCATTCGGGTCAGGGCGCGGGCATTCGTGATGGCGGCGTCGATCTTTCGCCGGTTGCGGATGAGCGAGGCGTCGAGCATCAGGCGGTCGACATCAGCCGTGCCGAACGCACCGAGGAGGGCAGGGTCGAATCCTGCGAAGGCCAGGCGGAACGCCGCACGCTTGCGCAGCACGATCAACCAGGACAAGCCGGACTGGAATCCCTCCAGCACCAGCCGTTCGAACAGCGCCTGGTCGCCATGGACCGGCCTGGCCCACTCCGTGTCGTGATACTCCTCGTAGAGCGCATCCCCCTCGCCGAAACAGCGCAGGCCGGATGTGCTCACGGTGCCGACACGTCCACGACGCCAGCGAGCAGGTCGAGCACCCGCCCCGTGGCCTGGCCGTCATCCCAGGTCGAGTAGGTGGCATTCAGTCTCCGGCGGGCGAGCGAGCCGGTGCCGGGATCGGTCAGGGCAGTGCGAAGCCCCGGGACCAGCTCCTCGCCGGTGTGCGCCACCGGGCCGGGGAGGTCGGCGAGGTCGAGGTAGAACCCCCGCAGCCGGGCGGCGTAGTGGTCGACGTCGTACATGTAGAACACGATCGGCCGGTCGAGCAGCGCATAGTCGAAGAACACGCTGGAGTAGTCCGTGACCAGCACGTCGGCGACCAGCAGGAGGTTGTTGACGTCCGGCTCGGCGGAGACGTCGAGCGCCCAGGGCGACCACGGGGTCAGGTCGAGGGCATTGCTCACCAGGTAGTGCGCGCGGAACAGCAGAACGGTGTCCGCACCGAACTCCGCGCGGAGTCGGTCGAGGTCGATCTCCGGGGAGAAGACATACCCGGTGCGGACGTCATGCTGGTCGTCACGCCAGGTCGGGGCGTAGAGCACCACCCGCCGACCTGCGGGTATCCCGAGCCGGGCGCGCACCCGCGCGGCCTGCGTCTGACGGGTCGCAGGCGGGGCCAGCAGCACGTCGTTGCGGGGGTTGCCCACCTCCCGCAGCGGGGTGGGCGCAGCCGCGGGCATGCCGAAGGCGCTGGCGAACGCCGTCGTGGTGAAGGGCGAGGAACTGAGGAACCAGGTGGCCTTGCGGCCCTCGGCCAGGTACCGGGCATCGATCTCGGACTTGGCCTCCATCGCGGTCTCGGTGCCCTCGACCACGTCCTGACCGATCCGCTTGAACGGGGTGCCGTGCCAGGTCTGCAGGTACGTCTGCTGGGCCGAGGGCTCGACGGCGGGTGGCAGGATCGAGCACGAGATCCACACCTGAGCCCGCGCGTACGCTCGCAGGTGGGCGGTGGTGTCATGGACGACGATGCTGGTCCGGCCAGACTTGACCGCGTCGCTCGAGCGCAGGTGTTCCGCGGGCGTGTCCGCGCGCAGCACCCAGACGAACCGGCAGGCGGCGAAGCGCGGGTCCGCGAGGATCGCCTCATAGAGCGCCCAGGGAGAGCCGGTCGCCGAGCGACCCCCGAAGCACTCGAAGACGATGACACCGGGCAGGACGCCGCGGCGCTGCTGCCGGCGGAACCGGGAATGCAGCGCGGTGGTGCGAGCCGAGCGATACCATCGCCGTAGTCCGTCGTGGTCCCGCAGCAGGGCCTTGGCCGAGGCGCGGGCCTGGCCCACGGCCGACCTGACAGCCGTCACTGGTGATAGCTCGCGAGGAAGTTCCCGAACCGCCCGAGTGCCTCTGTGAGGTCACGCGCCCACGGCAGGATGACGACTCGCAGGTGATCGGGGGTGGGCCAGTTGAAGCCGCGTCCGTGGACCAGCAGGATCTTC
>JAATES010000145.1 GCA_015655615.1 Actinomycetales bacterium | reverse complement strand
GGCGAGATCCTGCCCCTCGACGAGGTCCGAGCCCGCTTGGCAGGGCTCACCTCCGTCCTGGTCGGGCATTCGGGAGTCGGCAAGTCCACTCTGGTCAATGCCCTGGTGCCCGACGCCGCCCGGACCGTGGGGCGGGTCAATGACGTCACCGGCCGGGGGCGCCAGACGTCGACCTCCGCCGTCGCGCTACGTCTCCCGGCACTGCCCGGCCGCGATGGCGACCCCGGCTGGGTGATCGACACGCCGGGCATCCGGTCGTTCGGGCTCGCCCACGTGACCACGGACACCATCCTGGCGGCCTTCGACGACCTGGCGGAGGTGGCCGAGGAATGCCCTCGCGGTTGCACGCACCTGGCCGATGCTCGCGACTGCGCGCTCGACGCGTGGATCACGGCGGGTGTGCCGCTGGGCGGTCACGAGGCCGGGCGGCGTGCCGCTCGGGTCGACTCGGTCCGGCGGCTCCTCGCCTCGCGGTGACACCGCAGCGGGTGCGGGCTCCTCGTCGACGGCCGTGCGCCGTTCGCGACCGCCCCGGGCACGCGATGCGCAGCACCACACCGGGCTCCCGCCAGCCGGTACCGTGGTGCCATGGCTGCCACCAGGTACGACGACGACCTCCGACTTGCCCTGGTCCTCGCGGACCAGGTGGATTCCCTCACCATGGCACGGTTCCGCGCACTCGACCTGCGCGTCGACACCAAACCCGATCACACCCCCGTCAGTGACGCGGACCGCCAGGCCGAAGAGGTGATCCGCGGGCAGCTGGGGCGTGCCCGCAGTCGCGATGCGATCGTGGGAGAGGAATTCGGCACCACGGGGCACAGCTCGCGGCGCTGGGTGATCGACCCGATCGATGGCACCAAGAACTACATCCGCGGCGTGCCGGTCTGGGCCACCCTGATCGCGTTGGTGGAGGATGACGAGGTCGTCATGGGCGTGGTCAGCGCTCCCGCGCTGGGGCGTCGCTGGTGGGCCGCGCACGGCACGGGCGCCTGGTCCGGCCGGTCCCTCGCCACCGCGCGGCGGCTCCAGGTCTCCGCCGTCACCGACCTGGCGGATGCCTCGTTGTCCTATTCCTCGTTGACCGGCTGGGCGGACCGCGGCACCCTTCCCGCCTTCGTCGACCTCACCCGCCGGGTGTGGCGCAGCCGGGCCTACGGAGACTTCTGGTCGTACATGCTGGTGGCCGAGGGGGCCGTCGACCTCGCCTGCGAGCCCGATCTCGAGCTCTATGACATGGCCGCCCTGGTGCCCATCGTGGTCGAGGCCGGCGGCACGTTCAGCTCGCTGGACGGGGTGCCTGGCCCGTTCGGCGGCAATGCCCTGGCCTCGAACGGCCGATTGCACCAGGAGACCCTCGCCGCATTGCATCGGACCGATCCGACCGTTTGACCGGCCACGGGGGCCGGACTAGCCTGAGGGCAGTATGACAGCGCTGTCACTGCTGTCGACACCGAGAGCCACACCGACGTGGATGGAGAAGTCTGCATGAGCACCACTGGCACCAGGACGCCGCACCGCACCCCACCGGCCGAGCGGATACCGAGACGCTTGACGAAGCTCGTCGCGGTGACGGCGACCGCCGCTCTCGCGGCGGCCGGCTTGACTCTCGCTCCGTCGGCGGTGGCGGCACCGGTCACCAACCCGGTCCAGTACGTCAACCCGTTCATCGGCAGCAAGGACGACGGCAACACCTATCCCGGTGCGACCGTGCCGTTCGGCATGGTGCAGCTGTCCCCCGACACAGGTCACAACGTCGGCTACAACTACGACAACACAGTGGTCCGCGGCTTCTCGCAGGTCCACCTCTCCGGTGTCGGCTGCGGTCTGGGCGGCTTCGTCCCGATCACGCCGACGGCCGGGCTCCCCGCGTCCACCGACTACTCCAACAGCGGATACTCCCGATCCTTCAAGCGGGACTCCAGCAACAACAAGGTCGAAGAGGCGACTGCCGGCTATTACAAGGCGGTGCTGACCTCGGGCACCGGCAACGACATCACCGCAGAGCTCACGGCCACCACCCACACCGGGGTGCAGAAGTACGACTTCAGCGGAGCCACGCAATCCGGCGCCGGCGCCTATGTGTTGATCAACGCCGGACAGGCACTCTCCTCGGTGCGCAGCTCCAAGGTCACCATCGACGCAGCCACGCAGACCGTGCGGACCGAGTCCGTGCTGCACGGGTTCTGCCAGGAGACCGACGACTTTACGATCTACAGCACCACCAAGTTCAACACCGCGTTCAGCGCCTTCGGGACCTGGACCGGCGACACCAAGACGGCGAGCAGCACCTCGGCGTCGTCGACGTCACGCACCGGTGCCTACCTGAGCTTCAACCAGGGCGCGGTCGTCGAGGCGCAGACGGCGATCAGCTATTCGAGCGCATCCGGAGCCGACGCCAACCTGGCGGCCGAGTCCGGGACGTTCGCAGCCCTGCGCACCGACGCGACCGCCACCTGGAACGCCCAACTCGGCAAGGTGGCAGTCACTCAGGGAGTCACCAACGCGGCCACTGCGGCAGAGCGCACCACACAGCTGCGTGTCTTCTACTCCGCGCTGTACCGCTCGTTCCTGGCCCCGAATATCGGCAACGACGTCAACGGCGACTATCGCGGGTGGGACGGAGAGGTCCACAACATCTCAGGAACCGGCCTGACCGCCTATTACCAGAACTTCTCGCTGTGGGACACCTACCGGACCCAGCAGCAGTGGCTCTACCTCACCGAGCCGGCTCGT
>JAATES010000193.1 GCA_015655615.1 Actinomycetales bacterium | reverse complement strand
TTGCGGCCGATGGCCTTCAACCAAGGCTTCTACAACCTCTTCCTCGCACTGACTGCCGGTACGGGCGTCGTGGCCGTCCTGACCGGCCACACAGGCGTGGGCGCCGCTCTGATCTTTGCCGGCGCCGGGTCGATGGCTCTGGCCGGGATCGTGCTGCTCGCCTCCTCGCCGAGCAAGGCCCGATCCGCGTTGATCCAGCTTGTGCCGCCGCTGCTGGGAGTGGTGGTGCTGGGCCTCGCGCTCGCGGGCTGACCCGCCAGCACGAGGTCGCCTCGGGACCGGCCCTGACCAGTGGGGTGGCGACTCGCAGCCCAGCGACGACGGAGTGTCAGAGCTGACGGAGTGTCAGAGCTTGGGCAGCACCTGTTCGGCGACCTGCTTGCGGAGGATCTTGCCCAGCATTGACCGCGGCGTATCCTCGATCTGTACAATCCGTCGTGGCACCTTGTACGCGGCCAGGTAGTCGTGGCAGAAGGCCCGTAGCGAGGCTTCGTCGAGGACCGCGCCCGGTGCCAGCTGAACGGCCGCGACGACCTGCTCGCCGCCCCGCTCCAGCGGTTTTCCGATCACCGCGGCGTCTGCCACGCTGGGATGCTGTCGCAGCACCGCCTCGACCTCGGAGGGCGAGACGTTGAAGCCGCCGGTGATGATGAGCTCTTTGGCCCGGTCGACGATCGTGGTGAAGCCGTCCTGGTCCACGGTGACGATGTCACCGGTGCGCAGCCAGCCGCCAGGAAGCAAGGTCTTTGCCGTCTCGTCGGAATCATTCCAGTAGCCCTGGAACACCTGGGGGCCCTTCAGGAGCAGCTCTCCCGGCTCGCCCTGTGCGACATCGACGTCGGGGTGGTCCAGGTCGACCACTCTCATCCAAGTGGACGGGAAAGGAATCCCGATGGTCCCGGTGCGCCGGGTGGCATAGAACGGATTGCCCAGCGCGACCGGGGAGGCCTCGGTCATGCCGTAGCCTTCGACCAGCAGTCCGCCGGACATCGACTCCCATAGCTCGACGACGTGGTCGGGCAGGTTCATCGCCCCGGAGATGCAGTACTTGCAGGATCGCAACGAGATGCCCTTCTCCTTTGCCGCCAGGGCCGTGCGCTCGTAGATGGGCGGGACGGCGCAGTACACCGTGGCTGGGGACTTCTTCATCGCCGTCAGGATCAGTGCCGAGTCGAACTTGGGGAACAGCACCAGCAGGGCTTGCTTGCGGATGCCGTAGGTCAGGTACAGCGTCATGCCGAAAGCATGGAACATCGGCAGGATCGCATAGAAGATCTCCTTGCGATATTCGGCGCCGTGCATCCAGGCCTCGCCTTGCAAGGCATTGGCGTACAGGTTCAGATGGGTGAGCATCGCTCCCTTGGGACGTCCGGTCGTTCCGGAGGTGTACTGGATGGCCGCCAGGTCCGAGACCGCAGGCCTGGGGTGGGCGGGGTCCAAAGAGCCATGATGCAGCAGCTCCTCCCAGGGCAGGGTCTGCGGCGCCGGGCCGGTCAACGCCTTCCGTGTCTGACGGAGCTTGGGCACGGGGAGGTGCAGGGCCAGTCGCTTGGCCGTCGGGAAGGCCTTGAGCAGGTTGACCGACACGATGTGGTCGATGATCACATCACCGGGGAAGTCGCGCAGCTGCGCGACCGCCTTGTCCCAGGCGATCACGATCCGGGCCTGATGGTCCTCGAAGAGGTGCCGGAGCTCGCGTGAGGTGTACAGCGGATTGTGCTCGACCACGATCGCTCCGAGACGCAGCACGGCATAGAACGCCACGACGTGCTGGGGACAGTTCGGGAGGACCAGCGCGACCCGGTCTCCCGCGCGGACGCCGAGCGTGCGCAGGCCCTCGGCGGCCTGGTCGACCTGACGACCGAGCTCCGCATAGCTCGTGCGGCGTCCGAAGAACTCGAGCGCGGGATGATCGGCGCCCTCGCGGACCGAGGTCTCCAGCATGGACACCAGCGAGTCCGTGGGCATCTCGATCGTGGCAGGGACACCGGGCTGGTAGTTCTTGGTCCACGGCTGCGATTCATTGGTCACCATGCAGTCATCATCTCTCGGATGACAGGCCGAGGCGTCTGCCTCACCGACTCGGCGACCGCTCCGATCCGCGTCAGGACGTCCCCAGGCGGACTGCGAAGCGGTCGCACCGCATGTCAGTAGGCGACGGAGAACTGCGCGCGGTGGTGTGACGGCGTGCCGACCTCCGTGACGACGGCAAGGGCGAAGTCCGGCCCGGAGATCGCAGAGGTGCCCGTATTGTCGAAGAGGGCCACGTCGCCGCTCGTCCGGTAGGTGCCCGTGGCGGTGCCAGGGACGTGGGCGCCGTAGCTCGCAGCCGGGCTCGCATAGAACCAGTCGAGGCCGGCGGGCGCACGGGTCAGCAGATTCTCGAGGACGGCATACATGGCCTGCGCCTCGGCGGCGAACTCCGGGGGAATGTCGCCTTTCTCAACGAAGCGAGGGGCGCCCTCCGCCGGGCGGAGGGTGCTGAAGCCGCCGATGACCCCCAGCCGAGCTGACTTCTCCGCAGCAATTTCAGCGATCCGTGTGTAGACGCCTGCGATGGTCGACTCCAAATCGCCACGCGGCGAAAGCGCTCCGATGACCACGTCGGAGCCCTGGACCGCCTGCTGGCGAACAGCGTCGTCCAAGAGTGACCCAGTCTTGTACTGCACACCCTCCAGAGGCGTGTCGGGCAGTCGCCGGCTGTACGAGACCACCTCGTGGCCTTGAGCGAGCGCCTCGCGGACGATGTTGCCGCCGGTGTATCCCGTGCCTCCGAGAACTGTGATCTTTGCCATCTCAGGTACTTCCTTTCGTCTGCGGGTCAACGTAGGGTCGATCTTGTCACTATAGGGCTGTATGTAACCAGATGGAAGAAGGTACCTTGTGGTAACCACATTAGAAGCCGGTGACCGTCCGCTTCCCGACCCCTACCGCCAGGGCTGTCCGACGCGCAGAATCCTCGATCGGGTCGCGGATCGTTGGACCGTCCTGATCGTGGGTGCGCTGGGCGATGACTCGCGCCGGTTCTCGGAACTGCTGCGCCGCATCGAGGGGATCTCGCAGAAGATGCTGACCCAGACCTTGCGTGCCCTCGAACGGGACGGGCTAGTGACGAGAACGGCCCACCTGGAGGTCCCGGTCCGGGTCGAGTACCGGCTTACGGACGCCGGCAGAACGCTGCGGGAGCCGCTGAAGGCGCTGGAGGAGTGGTCGATTGCGCACTTCACTGGGATCGCGCAGTCGCAGACCCATTACGACAGTAAGGCGGATGCCGGGGAGTCGCCAAGGGATCGGGCCGTGTAGAAAGTTGATCTGTTACTATTAAATTATGAGTGAAACGAGTGCCGCTGTCCTGCGTGCGGGACAGCGGTCCAGCCCGGAGCTGTGCCCACCGTTCCTGGCAGCGATGCAGATCCTAGGCAAGCGCTGGAACGGGGCGCTGATTCAAGCGATCCGTTTCAATGAGTCCCGGTTCGTCGACCTCAAGGATCTGGTGGAAGGCATCAGCGATGGGGTGCTTGCGGCAAGGCTGCGCGAATTGACCGCCTGCGGGCTGGTCGAACGGAGGCCGAGCAGCAGGGGGGCG
>JAATES010000344.1 GCA_015655615.1 Actinomycetales bacterium | reverse complement strand
TGGTCTGCGCAGCCAGATACGGGGCATTGGGACGCCCGCGATACGGGTGCGGAGGCAGGTACGGGGCATCGGTCTCCAGTAGCACCTGTCCCACCGGAGTGACGCGCAGGGCGGCGCGCAGCGCATCGTTGGCGGGGTAGCTGACCAGCCCTGCGAACGACAGATACCAGCCTTGTGCCGCGCACAGCCGCGCCATCTCCTCGTCACCGGAGAAGCAGTGGAAGACGGTCCGCTCCGGCGCCCCATCCTTGGCGAGCACCTCCAGGACCTCCGCATGCGCCTCGCGGTCATGGATCTGCATCACCAGGTCGAGCTCCTTCGCCAGGGCGATGTGGGCCCGGAAGGACTCCAGCTGCGCGGCGAATCCCTGTGGCCCAGTGCGGAAGCGGTCCAGCCCGGTCTCTCCGATCACCCTGATCCGGTCCTGGTCCCGCGCCAGGTCGGCGATCTGGGAGATCGCCTCCTCCAGTGAGGCCCGGTGGTGGGGCCGCGGCCGGGAATCGAGTCCGTCCGGCCCTGTCTCCACGACTCCGGCGTGCAGCGGAGCCTCATTCGGATGGATCGCCACCCCGCCGAGCATCGCGGGGAATTCGGCCACCCAGGCTGCCGTGAGCCTCGCCGAGGGCAGATCGCAGCCGATCTGCACCACTCGCGTGACCCCGGCCCGGGCAGCTTCAGCCAGATGCTCCGCCACGGTCGGCGCAGGCACACCCTCCGCGAGGACGTCGGCGATGCTGTCGAGGTGCGTGTGGTTGTCCACCACGGCCACGGGAAGCCTCTGCGGACCAGGCGGCCAGGACCGATCACGCGGACGTCGCGACGACATGACACTCCTCCCTCACCAAGCCTGATCGCGGGATCCCGTCCCGCCGGTCCTCGCTCCCGGGCCCCGCCACCTCCCTACCGCCCGGAGCCGACTGTCAGGCCGGCTGTTCGAGGCGCGGGAACAGCGCGGCCCCCTTGGTCACCCGGCTACCCTCGCTGAGCTGCCCGAACGTGGCTGCACGCGCCACCGGCTGGGCGTCCAGATCCCCCAGAGCCTCCTGAGCGCCGAGCGACGTCCACAACTCCTGGGCCGCGCGCGGCGTGATCGGGTTCAGAAGGATCGCCAGCGATCGCAATGCCTCCGCCGCCGTGACCAGGATGGTGGCCAGTTGACCGCCCTGCGTCCCGGCTCCGTGCTCGTCGGTCTCCCCGGGCAGCTTCGCGACCTTCCAGGGCTCCTGCTCCGTGAGGTACAGGTTGGTGGCGTCGACCAGCGTCCACACCGACGTGATCGCCTCAGTGGGCGAGATCCTGTCGATGGCCGCCTCCGCATCGGCGGTCGCCCGGGCTGCGACGGCCTCCAGCGCGGACTCGGCGTCGTTGGTGGCCCCGGGCGACGGGAGCTCGCCGCCGAAGTACTTGCCGATCATGGCCGCGACCCGGGAGGCGAGGTTGCCGAAGCCGTTGGCGAGCTCGGCGTTGTACCGGGCAGCGATGTCCTCCCAGGAGAACGACCCGTCCTGCCCGAACTGCACTGCCCGCGTGAAGTAATACCGGAACGCGTCCGAGCCGAACTCCTCGACGATCTCGGAGGGGGCGATTCCCGTCAGCTTCGTCTTGCTCATCTTCTCGCCCCCCACCAGCAGCCAGCCGTGTGCGAAGACGGTCGTGGGCAGGGGCAGCCCCGCCGCCATCAGCATCGCGGGCCAGATCACCGCGTGGAACCGCAGGATGTCCTTGCCGACCAGGTGGACATCAGCCGGCCAGGTCTGGGCGAAGGTCTCCGCTCGCTCCGGATCCTCCAGGCCGACAGCGGTCACATAGTTCAGCAGCGCATCGAACCAGACGTAGAGGACATGCGAGGTGTCCCAGGGAATCGGGATGCCCCAGTCGAAGGTCGACCTCGAGATCGAGAGATCCTGCAGCCCCTGCTTCACGAACCCGATGACCTCGTTGCGGGCACTGGCGGGCTGCACGAACTCGGGGTGCTCCTCGTATAGTGCCAGCAGTCGTTCACCGTACTGGCTCAGCGGGAAGAAGTAGTTGTCCTCGCTGAGCTGCTCGACGGGACGCCCGTGGATCTTGCACACCAGCTG
>JAATES010000256.1 GCA_015655615.1 Actinomycetales bacterium | reverse complement strand
TCAGCGAGGAGCAGCTCTTCTACCTGCGTTCGCGCGGCCTCGAGGAGAAGGAGGCCATGGCCATGATCGTGCGCGGCTTCGTCGAGCCGATCGCTCGTGAACTTCCCATGGAGTATGCGCTGGAGCTCAATCGCCTCATCGAGCTGCAGATGGAGGGGTCGGTGGGCTAGCGGCCTCCGTCCTGTTCCCACGACCGATCCAACCTGAAGCGAGTTTTTTGTGACTGCTGATCTGTCCACCGACCACACTCGAGCGACCCTGGACGGGGCGCACACGCACGGCGATGTCACCCCTTCGACCGACCGCGCCGAACGCTTGACCTCGTTCGACCCAGCCGACTTCCCCGTGCCCACCGGGCGCGAGGAGGAGTGGCGTTTCACCCCCGTGCGGCAGCTGACCCAGGTGTTCGCTGCGCAGCCCTCCTCCGCCGCACTCACCTACGAGACGCACCTTCCGGATCGCGTCTCACTGGTTCAGCTCGATCCCGTGCAGGCTCGGAGCCGGACCGTCACGGCCCCTGCAGACCTCCCTGCCGCGTCGGCCGTTGCCCACTCCGGTGGTGCATTGTTGCTCACGATCCCAGCTGATCTAGAGTTGGAAGAACCCGTCGTGGTCGACTTCGTCGGTCAGGGCACGTCCGAGGCGGCGTGGGAGCATCTGATCATCGAGGCTGGGGTCAACTCACGCGCGGTCGTGGTGCTCACGCACGCTGGCAGTGCCACAGTGTCCTCCGTCGTCTCGGTCAGCGCTGCAGAGGGCGCGAACCTCACTGTCGTCTCCATTCAGGACTGGGAGGCGGACTCGCTCCACCTCGCAGAGCACGATCTGCGCGTGGCCAAGGATGCGATGGTCAAGCACGTCGTGGTGACGTTCGGGGGCAAGCTGGTGCGCATCGCCGTCAATGGCACGCTGGCGGGGGAGGGAGGCAACCTCGAGCTGCTGGGCGCCTACTTCACCGATGCCGGACAGCACCAGGAGCACCGGCTGTTCGTCGACCACACCGTTCCGCGGGCGCGGTCCCGCGCCACTTACAAGGGTGCCCTGCAAGGCGAGGGCGCACATGCGGTCTGGGTGGGCGATGTCCTTATCCGGTCGCAGGCCGAGGGGACCGACACCTACGAGCTCAACCGCAACCTCGTGCTCAGCGAGGGGGCGCGGGCGGACTCGGTGCCGAACCTCGAGATCGAGACCGGTGAGATCGAGGGTGCCGGTCATGCCTCGGCAACCGGTCGATTCGACGACGAGCAGTTGTTCTACCTCCAGGCACGGGGTATCCCCGAGAAGCAGGCCCGCCGTCTTGTCGTCCACGGTTTCTTCGCCGACCTGATCCGTGAGATCGGGGTGCCCAGCGTCGAGGCCCGCCTGCTGGCCAGTGTGGAAAAGGAGTTGAACTCTGCGGTCGGAGGTACCGACTGATGGCCGCGCAACTGGCCTGCATGACCTCTGACCTGGCGCCCGAGTCTGCGATGGCCGTTGAGCTCAATGCGGTCGACGGCAGTGCGGTCGAGGTCGCCATCGTGCGGGACGGCAACGGCGAATGGCATGCGCTCAGTGACGTGTGCTCGCACGGGGCCGTGTCGCTGGCCGACGGTGAGGTCGAAGGCTGCCTCATCGAATGCTGGCTGCACGGCTCGTCGTTCGATCTGCGCACAGGCCTTCCGACCTCGCCTCCAGCATCCCGCCCCGTACCCGTCTACCCCGTGACCATCGACGGCGAGCGCGTCCTCGTCGACATCGACTGAAGCCACCATCGGCAAGGAGAGATATGTCCACCCTCGAGATTCGCGACCTACACGTCAGCGTCGAAACCAAGGAAGGCGCCAAGCAGATCCTGCGCGGCGTCGACCTGACCATCAGCAGTGGTGAGACCCACGCCATCATGGGTCCCAACGGATCGGGAAAGTCGACCCTGGCCTATTCGCTGGCCGGGCACCCGAAGTACGAGGTGACCTCCGGCACCGCCACGCTCGATGGCGCCGACATCCTCAGCATGACACCCGACCAGCGCGCCCGTGCGGGCCTGTTCCTCGCCATGCAGTACCCCGTCGAGGTCCCCGGGGTCTCCGTCTCGAACTTCCTGCGGACAGCGAAGACGGCCGTCGATGGCCAGGCTCCTGCACTGCGCACCTGGGTCAAGGACGTCAAGTCCGCCATGGCGAACCTCCGTATGGATGAGGCGTTCGCCGAGCGGTCCGTGAATGAAGGGTTCTCCGGCGGCGAGAAGAAGCGCCATGAGATCCTCCAGCTGGAGCTCCTCAAGCCGAAGATCGCCATCTTGGACGAGACCGACTCGGGCCTCGACGTCGACGCCCTGCCGATCGTGTCCGAAGGCGTGAACCGGGCCAAGGACTCGACCGGTCTAGGCGTGCTGCTGATCACCCACTACACCCGGATCCTGAAGTACATCAAGCCGGACTTCGTGCACGTCTT
>JAATES010000043.1 GCA_015655615.1 Actinomycetales bacterium | reverse complement strand
CCGGTCGATCCTGGTTCCGGTGGTAGGTGTGCTCGGCTTCCTGCTGACGATCGGGGCCTCCCTGGGAGCGACCACGGCGGCCTTCCAGTGGGGATGGCTCGCGCCGCACATCGGAGCCCCCACCGGTCCGATGATGAGCCTCACGCCGATCATCGTGGTGGGAATCCTGTTCGGGCTGGCCATGGACTACCAGGTGTTCCTGGTCTCACGGATGCACGAGGCCCACGCACACGGTGCCGACAATCGCACAGCACTGCGTCAGGGCTTCGAGCATGCCGGCCCGGTGGTCGTTGCCGCCGCCGCCATCATGTTCTCCGTGTTCGCGGGGTTCGTCCCCGCAGACATGGCGGCCATCAAGACGATCGCCTTTGCGCTTGCGGTCGGCATTCTCGTGGACGCCTTCATCGTCCGACTGATCGTGGTTCCCGCGGCGCTCGCGATCCTCGGCGAATCCTCGTGGCGCCTGCCGCGCTGGCTCGAGTGGCTGCCTGTGGTCGATGTCGAGGGGACGGCCCTCGAGCGGTCTGTCGTCGGCTCCGCCGACTCCTCGGCACATTGAATGCCAGACTCCCTGGCACGCTGAATAGTATGGGTGTCATGGCGCGGTTGACGATGACGGAGATCGACGACGAGATCGTGGCGGCTGCGGCGTCGGAGTTCGCTCGTCACGGTTTCAAGTACACATCGCTGCAGCGGGTGGCCGATGCGGTCGGCTACTCCAAGACCGGACTGCTCCACCACTTCCGGACCAAGGAGGACCTCTACCAGGCCGTGATGCATCGAGCGACGCAGTCCTTGCAGGACGTCGGGGCGATCGCGCAGCAGCACGACGCTCAGATCGCCCGTGACCAAGCGGCGATCGACGGCCTGACTGACCTGGCGGTGCAGCATCCGGGTCTGGTGCTGTTCGTCCTCACCACGTTCACATCGCTGGACCTGGCCAGCATGCGTCAGCTGTCCAATCCGGAGGCCCAAGGGGAGATCACATCGATCTCCGAGTCGATCATGACCACCTTCGGCTTGTCGGAGGACTGCGACAATCAGCGCTTCCTCAGAGTGATCTCCGTGCTGGGTGCCATCTGCATGTCCGCGTTGGTCCTGCAGGGAGGGGCCGCACCGGGGACGCGGGATGACCTCGCGGCTATCGCGAAGGAGATCATCGACCCACCGCGCTGACGGACCCACCGCGCTGACGGAAGGTCCGTTCAGCGGACGATCCGCAGCAGGGCGACCGCGCTCTTGCTGCCTGCGACGAGGGCGCTTCCCCGATAGACCGCACGGATCTGGTAGCGGCCCCTGGTGAGGCTCTTGAGCCGCACGACGATCCGTCCGCCGTCCGCGGACTTGATCTTGACGGTCTTGACGCGCTTCTTGCCGCGGTAGATCGCGACCTTTCCCGTCACGGGAACACCCTTGGCTGTGCGCACGGTGATCGCGATCTGGGGGCGAGAACCGGAACGGATCCTCTTCTTCATGGAGAGCTTGGTGCGGGACCCGGCCTGGGTGACCGAGAGCGCCAATGACGTCGAGCGGGAATCACGTGAGGTCGGCTCGCCGCTGCGGAATCTGGCGGAATAGCTCGCTCTGCCCGGTGGGGCCGTGGCGGGCAGGACGTAATGGGCCGTGGTGGCTGAGCCCTGGCGGCTGAGCACGGTGACGCCGGCCACCTTGGTGGTGCCCCGGTAGAAGTCCACTGTTCCGGAGATCGAGCCGTCGCCGCCCGCTACCCGCGCGGTCAGCGTCACGCGGTTGGCGGTGGTCGCGCCATAGGACTGGCTGCGACGGGACGTGGTGAGAGTGGTAGACGTGGCGACGGCGACGTGCCCGGGGTCGGTCGGGTCGGTGGGGTCGGTCGGGTCGGTGGGGCTGTCCGTGGCCGCCCAGAGCTGATGGGCATTGCCCGCGGCACAGGTCCACAGCTGCAGAGGCGTCCCGGGCTCGGTGGTGCCGTCGGTGAGGTCCAGGCAGAGCGCCGTGGCCGGAGTCGAGGCGCCGGCGAGCCTGACCTGATTCCCGGTGACCGACCAGTGCTGGACGGTGGTGCCGGTGCACTCGGCGAGCACCAATGTGGTGCCGTCGACCGCAGGCGAGGTGGCGGGGGCCAGGCAGCGTCCCGCAAGGCGAAGCGAGTCGTCGATGGCGGGGAGCCAGGCCTGTCGAGAGGTCGTCGCTGGGGGACTGCCAGCACACAGGGCAGTCTGGATCCCGGCGCCGGTCTGCGGGGCTGCGCCGGCTACCGCGGCACACAGGGCGGGCTCTGTGGCCGAACGAATCCAGGTGGTTCCGGCGATCGTGGCCTGCGGGACCAGCCACGTCTGTGCCGCGGTGGTGTCACACGTGGCCAGGACGAGCTGCGCTCCCGACTCGCCGGGTGCCGGGTTGGTCACACAGAGCGCCGGTGTCCCGGCCAGCCGGACGGAGGTTCCGCTGATCGACCACGACTGACGGGCCCGGTCGGGATCGGTCGTCGCGCAGGTGGCCAGGTGCAGCGTGGCCCCCGCAGTGGTGCCGCTGGATTCCAGGCACTTTCCGCGCACCCGCAGGGTGCCGTCGTCGGCCACGATCCAGCGTTGCGCCACGGACGCGTTGCACTCCCAGGCCTGGATGGGGGTGCCGTCAGCCTTGGTCTCCCCGCCGCTCTTGAGGTCGGCGCACTGTCCGTCGCCCCCGATCAGCGCACCGGCGAGGCCGGGCACATCGGCAGGGTCGGGTTCGAGATCGGGGTCCGGTTCACCCCAGGTGAAGGTGGCCAGCGAGTTCGCGGGGAGGTCGTACCGGAACGAGGCGCCGTCCACGGTCACCTGGATGGAGTTGCTGCCACCGCCGTTGTGCGCCACCAGGGCATACGTGCCGTCGGGGTTGCGGAAGGCCACATTGGACACCGAGCTGGATGCCTCGCTGGAGCCGATGCGCACCGCACCCGGCTTGACGAACTTGGCGAAGTGCCCCAGCAGGTAATAGCCGGCGTTCCGGGTGTAGGTGCCGTCGTCATTGACCGTGACGATCCCGGAGCAGTCGTCGCAGATGCTGTAGCCCGCGGGGTAGGG
>JAATES010000229.1 GCA_015655615.1 Actinomycetales bacterium | reverse complement strand
TGCCCAGGGAGGTCCATACCAGCAGCTGTGACCTGCGACACGGCAGAGGCTCGATGACCGGCAACGGTCAATCGCGAACGCGCAGCAGCCTTCGCTGACTCTCCAACTCCATCAGGTCCTCGAAAACCTGGGCATGCCGCTCAGGCTCAGCACCCGGGTCGAGCCGCTGGAGTGCACTGCGCATCTCCGCGACCCTGCGGGTCAGCGCAAGCTCGACCAATGCCGTGACGACACCCCGCACGTACTCCGGAATCATCTCCGGACGATCCTCGGGCAAGGGCGCGACAGCCAGCTCGCTGAAGACCGGTCGAATCGACTCCGGAGCACCCTCAATCACACCGGCCAGCCAGGCCGCAGGGGTCGAGGACTCCTGCGCTGCCAGACCACCACTGGCCCGGATCGCATCGTGGACGGCACGCGCCACCGGCGCGATGAAGGTCTCAGGGCCCAGGGCATCGAAAGCCTCCACGGGCGCCACATCCGGATGTTGCAACACCGCCTCCAGCACCTCCCGCTCCAACCGGGCGACGGGATCTCCGGGCCGGAACTGCCAGGCCCCGGCTGCCGGGTTCCGCGGCGAGGCGCCGCTATGGGACTCGGATCCGCGGGACTCGGCTCCGCGAGCTCGCCCGCGGTCCCCCGACTGCCCCGCTGCCGAGGCACTCCGTCCCGTCACACCTCGATCGACTGCTTCCGGCCTGCCCTGGTGCGAGCCGTCACCGCCCGAACCTCTGCCACCTGCGCTCCGGCCGGCTGATCGCACAGCCGACCGCACGGTGTCCAACGGCATTCCCAGCCATCCCGAGAGCATCCGCGCGTACTCCGGCCGTAACGCGGCGTCTCTGATGCGCGCGACGACAGGTGCGGTCTCACGCAATGCAGCGACCCGGCCTTCCGCCGTCTCCAGATCGTGGCGCTCCGCAGTCGAGCGGATCACGAACTCGAAGAGCGGGACCCGCCGGGCGACCAAGTCCACCACGGCTTGCGGCCCGCGAGCCATCCGCAGCTCGCAGGGTCCAGGCCCTGAGCCTCAATCGCGACGAAGGTCTGCGCGAAGAAGCGCTGGTCCTCGCCGAATGCACGCAAGGCCGCCTTCTGACCCGCAGCATCACCGTCGAAGGTGAAGATCACCTCACCGCCCAGGGACGCTCCCGAGGACAGCTGAACCCCCGCCCGCGCCGACGTGTCACCCAACATCCTGCGGACCACACGCACGTGGTCCTCACCGAAGGCCGTGCCGCAGGTGGCGACGGCAGTCGTGACACCAGACAGATGCGCCGCCATGACATCGGTGTACCCCTCGACCACGACGATCTGGCGATGTTTGGCGATCTCACGCCGGGCCAGGTCGATGCCATAGAGCACCTGCGACTTCTTGTAGAGCGCCGTCTCCGGGGTGTTGAGGTACTTGGGACCCTGGTCGTCCTCGAAAAGGCGCCGTGCGCCGAACCCGATGGTCTCCCCCGTGACGTCTCTGATCGGCCAGATCAGCCGTCCGCGGAATCGGTCATAGATGCCGCGCTGCCCTTGGCTGACCAATCCCGAAGCGGTGAGCTCCCCCTCAGTGAAGCCGCGACCGCGCAGGTGACGCAGCAGGGCATCCCAACCCGTCGGTGCGAATCCCACTCCGAACTGCTCCGCGGCGCCACGATCGAAGCTGCGCTCGGCGAGGAACTCCCGTGCCACAGCGCCTTCGGGAGACGTCAGCTGTTCGGCATAGAACTGGGCCGCCACCCGGTGGGCATCGAGCAGCCGCTGCCGGCTACCGGCGTCGACGCCGCGCCGCGGACCGGATCCTTCCTCATAGCGCAGCTGCACTCCCGTCCGTGCAGCCAGGTACTCGACCGCCTCCGTGAACCCCAGGCCGTCGAGCTTCTGCACGAAGGAGATGACGTCACCGCCCTCGTTGCAGCCGAAGCAATGCCACCGGCCGATCTGCGGGCGCACATGGAAGGAAGGGGTACGTTCGTCGTGAAATGGGCACAGGCCCTTGAGGGAGTCCACCCCGGCTGGGCGCAAGGCGACGTGCTCCCCCACGATCTCGTCGATCCGGGCACGCGCCCGCACGGTCTCGACGTCCTCGCGTTTGATCAAGCCTGCCACAAGGTGAGTCTAGGCGTTGGGGCCCGACCAGAAGCTCTCAGCGACGAGCCGGGCTCTGAGTGCCGGTCAACCGCGTATGCCAGGCCATCGCCGACACATCGGTGAGCGATGCCACCTGGTCCACCACCACGCGGAGCCGGCCGGCGTCGCCGTCTGCCGCCCGCCAATCATCGGCGTACGGGACCTCCAGAGCATCAGCGCCTCGATCCATGAGAACCTCCACCAGGTCGGTCACCACTTCCCGCTGCCTGGCATACAAAGGCTCATGCTGACGCGGAGCCATCACGTAGGCCACGGCTATGCCCTTGAGAACAAGGATCTCAGCTAGCGTCGA
>JAATES010000391.1 GCA_015655615.1 Actinomycetales bacterium | reverse complement strand
TAGCACGCTCGGACCGCTTGATCCTGTCCCCGACCAGTGAGGTTGTCAGTGGCTCGTTCAGATGGTGACATGCCTCGTCGCGTGCCGATGCGCCGGACCCCGGTGGCACCGGACCGGCTGCCCGCCAGACCCGGCCCCTCCGCTGCGGCCAGTGCGCCCAAGGGCCGGGCCGCACGCAAGGCGGCACGCAAGCGGTATGGCTTCTTCAACTACCCCCGCAAACCCTACCGGGGCGTGCGGCGCTGGCTACCGTCATGGCGGTTCGTGGTGAGCAGCGTGGCGGTGCTGATCGTCGCCGCCGTCGGTGGCGTCATCTGGGCCTACTCTGCGGTGCAGATTCCCCAGGCTGAACAGTTTGCGACGGCGCAGAAGACCACGGTCTACTACGCAGACGGAAAGTCAAAGATGGGGGAGTTCGGGGCGCAGGACCGGGTGATCGTGGATGTCGGGACCCTGCCCGATCACGTGCATCAGGTCTTCGTGGCAGCTGAGGACCGAACGTTCTACGAGAACCAGGGCATCTCCCCGCGTGGCATCGCGCGGGCACTGGTCAACAACCTCAGTGGCGGCTCGCAGCAGGGCGGCTCCACCATCACCCAGCAGTATGCCGAGCGGTACTACCTGGGCACGACCAAGAGCTACGTCGGCAAGGCGAAGGAGGCCTTGCTGGCCGTCAAGCTTGCGCAGCAGCAGGACAAGGACGTGGTGCTGGGCAACTACATCAACACGATCTATCTGGGCCGCGGCACATACGGGATCCAGAGTGCGGCGCGCAAGTACTTCGGTGTGGATGCGGAGGACCTCACGCTCTCGCAGGCGGCGCTCATTGCCGGGATCGTCCCCAGCCCTACCAACTGGGACCCGCGATACAACCCCACCAAGGCCGAAGAACGCTGGAACTACGTGCTCGACGGCATGGTGGACCTCGGCTGGCTGACTCCGGCGGAACGTGCCGAGCAGGAGTTCCCGGAGACCATCGAGTACAAGCGGTCGGATACCTACGCGGGGACCAAGGGCTACTTGCTCGACATGGTGCGCTCCGAGCTCATCGAGAAGGCCGGATTGTCGGAGGAAGAGGTGGACACCACAGGGATGCGGGTCGTCACCACGATCGACAAGGACATGCAGGCGGAGGCCGTCGCCACGGTCAAGGACATGCCCGATGACACTCCGAAGCGGCTGCGGGCGGCGATCATCTCCATCGATCCATCTGACGGTGGTATCCGGGCTCTCTATGGCGGGAAGGACTTCCTGGAACAGCCTTACAACAACGTGACCCAGGGTGCGGCGCAGGCCGGCTCGACGTTCAAGCCCTTTGCGCTGCTGGCAGCGGTCAAGGAGGGCGTCTCGGTGACCTCGGAGTACTTCAACGGCAATTCGGGGCACGAGATCGAGGGATTCGACCGGGCCGTCGTCAACTTCGGTGGAGCCAGCTACGGCTACGTCAACTTGATGAAGGCGACCGCCTTCTCGATCAACACGGCTTACTCCGAGCTCAACGTGAAGATCGGGCCCAAGCTGACGGAGAAGGCGGCCATCGCCGCCGGCATCCCGAAGGACACTGCGGGCCTGAACGACCTGCCCAGCAACGTGCTGGGCACGGCGTCGCTGCATCCCATCGACCTGGCGACCGCCTACGCCACCATCGCCTCCCAGGGCGTGCGTCACACGACCCACCTGCTCGACTCCGTGACGAAGCTGACGGACGACTCGACCGTCTACGAGCCGGACACCAAGGGCAAGCGAGCCTTTGACAAGGACGTGACGGCCACCGTGACCCAGGCCATGGCCCAGGTCGTGTCGTACGGCACCGGGGCGAAGGCCAAGGCGATCGGTCGCCCGGCAGCGGGCAAGACGGGCACCTCCACCGACAACAAGTCGGCCTGGTTCGCGGGCTTCACCCCGAACCTGGTCACGGTCGTCGGGCTCTATCAGGTGGGCAAGGACGGCTCAGAGGTCTCGATCACGCCGTTCGGCGGGTACTCGGAGATCACCGGCGGCAGTGTGCCGGCCGACATGTGGACCGAGTACATGACCGAGGCGGTCAAAGACCTGCCCGAAGTCGACTTGCCGGACATGCCCTCGGCCACCGCATCGCCGAAGGAGTCGTCGACTCCGTCCTCGACGCCGACGGCGACCGAGACCGAGGACCCGACCGTCGCCGTGCCCGACGGGCTGGTGGGGGAGTCGGAGTCCAAGGCACGGTCCGCGTTGGCTGCCGCGGGGCTGCGCGTCCGGGTGGTGACCGCGTCCTCCGACACCGTCCCTACCGGACGCGTGATCAGTGCCTCGCCGGGCTCGGGCAGCGACGTCACGGATGGTGGACGGGTCACCCTGACGGTGTCGACCGGACCCAAGAAGTCGACTCCGACCCCCACGCCGGAAAAGCCGACACCGGAGCCGACTGGATCCACTCCCAGCCCGGACCCGACCGACGCCTTCCCAGCCCCGGACCCTGACGGCGAGGCGGATTCCGAGACGTCCGGCTAGCACGATCGAGCTGGGGTCTGCCGGTGGCACGGTCGGGTCGACGGCGATCAAGGGCCGATGCCCGCTGGCGACGCGGCACTGGCCGGGATCGGCTAGACTGGGTGACTTGTCGTGTCTGCACCCGCGGTAGACCTGTGCCCGGAACGGCCGACGCGACGACGCACCAACCCTCCTGTCACGGAGATTCCGTGGCCGCCGAGTCCATAGGAGGTGGGTTAATGAGCCTGCGTCAGTATGAGTTGATGATCATCCTCGATCCCAGTATCGAGGAACGCACCATCGCGCCGTCCCTGGACAAGTACCTCACCGTGATCTCGACCGACGGCGGCACCGTCGACAAGGTCGACATCTGGGGTCGTCGCCGTCTGGCCTTCGACATCCAGAAGAAGTCCGAAGGCATTTACGCCGTGGTGGACTTCTCCTCGACCCCGGCCACCGCCAAAGAGCTTGACCGGCAGCTGGGACTCAATGAGTCCGTGCTGCGGACCAAGATCCTGCGCAACGACGCCTGAGCGCCGTACCGATATGCCGGGACCTGCTGTGACGAACGGCAACCCCAGAACCCAAGGAGCATCGCATGGCTGGTGACACCGTCATCACGGTCGTCGGGAACCTGACGAGCGACCCTGAACTCCGTTTCACCCCGTCCGGGGCGCCGGTGGCGAACTTCACGATCGCGTCCACTCCTCGCTCGTTCGACCGCCAGGCCAATGAGTGGAAGGACGGCGACACGCTGTTTCTTCGCTGCTCACTGTGGCGGGACGCGGCCGAGAACGCGGCAGAGTCCTTGGCCAAGGGCATGCGCGTGATCGCTCAGGGCAGGCTCACCCAGCGGTCATATGAGACCCGCGAGGGTGAGAAGCGCACCGTGGTCGAACTGCAGGTCGACGAGATCGGCCCGTCATTGCGGTCCGCGACCGCCAAGGTCACTCGCGCTCAGCGTGGTGGTGGTGGCGGTGGCTTCGGCGGCAACAGCGGCGGCTTCGGCGGTGGCAACGCGGGCGCTGGTTTTGCGGCAAGTTCCGGACCGGTGCAGGACGATCCGTGGGCGTCCTCCGGCCCCGCGGCGTCCTCCGGCGGCAATTTCAACGACGAGCCTCCGTTCTGATCGGCGGCTCGCCAACGAACCGGCGCTCAGTCGCGCCGACCCCAGTATTGCCCGGTCCTCAAGGGCCTGGCAGATCGACCTGAAGGAGCATCACGATGGCCAAGCCCGTCGTTCGTAAGCCCAAGAAGAAGTCCAACCCGCTCAAGTCCGCCAAGATCGAGACGGTGGACTACAAGGACACCGTCCTGCTGCGCAAGTTCATCTCCGAC
>JAATES010000118.1 GCA_015655615.1 Actinomycetales bacterium | reverse complement strand
GGACGTGGCTCAGTGGTAGAGCATCACCTTGCCAAGGTGAGGGTCGCGGGTTCGAATCCCGTCGTCCGCTCGGAGGCACACTCCCCTGGTTCGTCGAGATGACAATCCGGTGAGAGTCTCACGGTGGAGTGGCCGAGAGGCGAGGCAGCGGCCTGCAAAGCCGTACACACGGGTTCGAATCCCGTCTCCACCTCGCAGTTGGCATTGAGGCAGGTTGCTTTGGGCGATTGGCGCAGCGGTAGCGCGCTTCCCTGACACGGAAGAGGTCACTGGTTCGATCCCAGTATCGCCCACCACAATGTCACCGGGATCATGGGAATTCCGGTGGTTGATCCGCTTGTCGAAGGTCTATGCGCGCGTGACCGGAGCTGTCGAATGCTCCCTCATGCTGACACGATCACATGACGCTGATTGCCGAGCAGCGACGAGCCAGCGGTGAGCACGTCCCCGACCGCGAGCGGAGGGACAGTCACGCCCGGCAGATTGCCTCCTCCTCCCAGGAGGATGACGTCTCCGGGCAACAGGGTGATCTTGCGGCTGAGCCTGGCCACCACCTCGAGGGGGCTGAACAACGCGTCGCTGGTGCTGCCCTGCTGCACTCGCCGGCCATTGATGTCGAGGAAGAAATCCACGTCGTCGAGGTCTGGGACCTCATCGAGCCCCACGACGTAGGGTCCGAGCGGCGTGAAGCCCGGCCGGGACTTCCCGGGATTGAGGTAGGAGACCACGCCCGCACCCATATCGAGACGCACCACCGACCGACGGTCGACGAGGTCGAGCCCGAGGACCAGGCCCGCGATGAGATCGGTCACATCCCGTTCCCGTGCGCGTTCGATCGGGGCCTTGACCACGACCGCGACTTCAGCATCCAGCACGACGTCATCGCTGTCGATGCCGATCCGATCCATTGGACCGGTCAGCGAGGACAGCAGCTTGACGGCGCCGGCGACATCGTGAGGAGTGTCGACGGCCTGCCGCTCCCGCTTGTTCCCGAAGTTCATTCCGACCGCCAGGACCTGGCGGGCCCCGGGGAGCGGATTGCTGTCCGGCACTCCGGCCAGGTCCTCGTCGCCCTCACCTGATTCCGGCTTCATGGACGACCACCATGTGGTGAATTCGTCCCAGCGCGCATAGAGCGCCTGCGGATCCGGCCCGAAGCGACCTCCACTGAGCCTCGCGACATCGGCCCACTGACCACCCAGGCTCGCGACCAGACGTCCTGATGCGCTACCCACCTGTACCAACGTGATCTCCTCCAGATATCTCTCTGACATTCCGGGTCCGCACGGTGTCGGCGCCCTTGATCTGCGCTCTGGGTCAGCGAGCCCTGGTCGCTGCAGGCTTGCGAGGGGGAAGCCAGGCGCCACTGAACCGGACCTTGGGCCGTAACGCGTCAGGCGTGGACAGCCACACGTCCAGGAGGCCGCCGGGATAGTTGCGCACCCCATCGTCCTGCGCGATCGACAAGTAGCCGCGATCCTCCGGAAGCCACCTCGGCCAGTCATCCCCCGGTGAGCCCTGCGTCACGAAGTCCGTCCAGCGACGATGCACGCGTCGTGCGAGCGACCGGGGCGAGGCTCCGCCCTCCTCGGACGCGGAGCTGCTCCACACATAGGGCTGCTCGCTTCCGTGGGCGGCGAGTCCTGCATACGGACCGGAGTCGGCCTCATGCTCCCAGCGGTAGACGAAGCTCGTTCCGCCAGCGGCGGCGTGCGCGTGCCCGACGACGAAGGAGGACGCCCCATGCCGCAGCGCGGACACGAACTCGAGGACGGCCTGCTCCCGGCTTGAGGCATCGAGATGGGGTGCGACACGCTCGTACAAGGCAGCGACATCCTCCTCGTACTCCCCGATCTCGCCGCTCCCCCCCAGGGAGGCCATCTCGTCCCGAGTCGAACCGATGAGCAAGGTCACCTCCCTGCCTGCTCCCCACGCCACCTCAGCGGCAGGAATGCCGGTCAGGACCTCGCCGTCGATGACGCCGTGCCCGACGTTGCCGTCATGCACGGCGATCAGCCGCGCGGCGTCGACACGCAGCAGATCGGCGGGTCCCAGATCCTCGGCTGCCAGCCCGGCGACGAATTGAGCGGCCGCCGCATCGGCCTCTGCGAGGTCGAACACGGCATGTCCGCCGCCACTTTGGGCGATCGCCTGCTGGAAGAGGCCCGTCGACAGCGGAGAGCTGAGCAAGGAGCAGACGTTGAACGCTCCTGACGAGATCCCTCCGAGGGTGACCCGGGACGGGTCACCGCCGAAGGCCGTGATGTTGTCGTGTACCCAGGTGAGTGCAGCCAGGACGTCCCGCAGCCCGTTGTTGGCCGATCCCCGGTATCGCGGACCCAGAATCGAGCCCAGCTCCAGGAACCCGAAGGCTCCCAGGCGGTAACCCACCGTCACGCAGACCACGGAGTCGCGGGCGAAGGAGACCCCCGGCTGGTCGTCGGACAAGCTATAGCCGAAATAGTTGCCCCCGCCGTGCAAGTACACCAGCACGGGGTAGCTTCCGGGAGCTTCCGGTGCCCAGATGTTGAGGTAGAGGCAATCCTCGGAAGCCGGAGGTACTCCTGCGATCAACCGGGGCTGCATCGCAGGAGCCGGAGGCCGGGTCGCCTCACGCGACCCCGGCCATGCCGGAGCAGGCTCGGGTGGCAGGAAGCGGCGATCGCCCACCGGCGCTGCCGCATAGGGCACGCCGAGAAACGTCTGGACACCGCCCTCCGTCACCCCATCGAGCACGCCCTGGGCCACCCGGACCCGTGTCGTGGCCCTGACGCTCTGTCGTCCTAGAGGCCCCTCCGTCACAGGGATGCCTCCTGTGTCTGCTCGGATGAGCTCACGGAGACCGCACTCGTGCTCGCGGTGGCGCGTTCGAACAGGATGCCCACCTCAGTGCGCTGTCGGTCGAATCCGGCCGCAGCGTCCCGCACCAAAGCTCCGAGCGCCCGCTGGATGACATAGTTGGCCGGGGTCGGGATTCCGTGCAGACGTCCCAGCAGCACCACTTCGCCATTGAGATAGTCCGTCTCCACCGACCCGGAGCCCCGGGCAACGCTCTGCCACGTCGAGCGTTGGCCGGGTTGGTATCCCGTACCAGGGACCATCGCATAGCTGCGTGCTTCCGCTGTCAACGACGTAGGAGACTGCGGCGAGATCCCGGCGGCCTGCAGTGCCGCCGCGGCCTCCGCGGTCAGCAATGAGCCGAGCGCGCCACGCGCCGCGTCCGCCCCGGGGAACACATCGAGCGCTAGCGTGACACTGCGCAGTAGCTTCTCTGCCATCCACCGCTGGATCTCCTGCGTGGTCTGCACCGCATAGTCCGCGCGCCTGAGGTCCGCAGCCACCGTGTCGACCGCCGGGTGGGCTCCCTGCGGGTACCTCCCCAGCAGAATGGCCGCCACCGGGTGCGAGGCGGCCACGTCGACCACACCTGGTTCCACGTACCTCGCCGGTGTGCGCACCGAGCCGCCGATCACGGTCTCGAACCGGCGCAGCGCTGCACGCTCGGCATCCAGGCCGTTCTGCAGCAGGACGATGGGCAGTGCACTGGCATCCCCACCGACGGTGCCCGTCACCGGCTGCCACGCCCAGTCCCGCAACACCGCCTCGACGTCCTGCGCCTTCGTGGCGAGCACCAGCACGTCATCGTCGGTCAGCTGCACGTCATGAGGCCCCTCGGCGACCTCCACAGGGACGTGCGTCACCCCGTGCGGCTGCCGGTACTCCAGGGGCCGCTCCCGCAGGATCGCACTGCCCGGCGGCCGGGCCACCAGCACATAAGGGACACCGCTGAGGGCGAATTGCGCGGCCAACGACGTCCCCACTCCCCCGGCTCCGATGATCACGTAGCGCGTCATGATGTCCTCCAATTCTGGTTGGTACCTGCCGGGCTGCTCATGGCTCCCACCGTGGGAGGGAATCCAGCAGTTCGCGGGTGTAGGGATGGGCAGGGGAGTCGAAGATCTGATCCGTCGGGCCCTCCTCGACGATCCTCCCGAGGTGCATCACGCTGACGTCGTGGGCCACTTGCCGCACGACCGCGAGATCGTGCGAGATGAACAGATAGCTCAGACCACTGTCATCCTGCAAGCTCGTGAGCAGCTGGAGGACTTGCTCCTGCACTGAGACGTCGAGGGCCGAGGTCGGCTCATCGAGCACGATCACCTCCGGGTCCACGATCAAGGCACGGGCGATGGCGACCCGTTGCTGCTGCCCCCCGGAGAGCTCTGCTGCCCTCCGGCGGAGCACCTGCTGGGGCAGTGCCACCCGGGAGAGGGCCTCCGCGACCCGTTGCGCACGTTCCCGCCTGCTGCCGATCCCGAACGCGCGCAGCGGCTCCTCGATCATCCGCTCGACGTCCAGGAAGGGGCTCAAAGATGAGAAGGGGTTCTGGTACACCAGCTGGATCCGGCGACGCAACCGGCGGAGTTCAGCGCCCTCGACCCCGCTGATGTCGTCACCATCGACCAGAATCGCGCCGGACGTCGGCTCGACAAGGCGCAGGATCAGCCGGCCAAGAGTGGTCTTGCCGGAACCGGAGCCGCCCACGACGGCTCTGGTCTGCCCGCGGCGCACCCCGATGGCCACGTCCGTGACGGCGTGGACGGCGTGGTCTCCTGCACCGAAGGTCTTCGACAACCCCACCGTGCCGAGGACGACGGCCGGTTCCGCTGGGACCAGTCCCCTGGCAGCTGTCCCGGATGCGACCGACCGGGTGCGTGCACGTGCACGTCCCAAGGATGGGGCCGCCTCCAGCAGCCGGCGCGTGTAAGGCTCGCGGGGATCGGTCAGGATCTGCCGGCTCGTGCCCGTCTCTACGACGAGACCGCCCTGCATGACCACGATCCGGTCCGCACGCTCGGCCGCGACTGCGAGATCGTGGGTGACCAGAAGCAACGAAGCCTCGTGCTGCGCGACCGCCTCGGTGAGGTAGTCAAGGATCACCCGCTGGACGGTCACGTCGAGCGCCGAGGTCGGTTCATCTGCGATGACCAGAGTCGGCTCGCAGGCAAGCGCCATGCCTATCAAGACACGCTGGCACATCCCGCCGGAGAGCTCGTGGGGGTACTGACCCGCCCGCAGACCCGGACGGTCCACGCCTGCCCTCTCCAGAACCTGCACCGCCTGGTCTCGTGCCTGACGGCGATCAGCGACCCCATGGACTCGCAGCGTCTCGGCCACCTGCTCCCCCACCCGCTTGAGCGGGTCCAGCGACACGGACGGGTCCTGCGGGACGAATCCGATGCGACGCCCCCGGATGCGGGACAGCTTCCGCTCGGACAACCCCAGCAGGGCCGTGCCCTCGAAGTCCACAGCGCCCTGCGCTGGAGCGGCATTGGCCGCCAGCAGCCCGATCACCGCTCTCCCGAGCGTCGACTTGCCAGAACCGGACTCTCCCACCAGTGCGACGACCTCGCCGCGATGCACGTGAAGGTCCACACCCCGCAGCGCGGTCGTCGTTCCGGCACGGGTCTGGTAGTCCACGGCCAGGCCACGGACGGAGAGCACCTCCGTGGAAGTCTTCAGGTGGGCTGACGTCATCTGCGTACTCCGATCTGGCGGTCCAGCAGTCTGCTCAGCCGGTTGACGGAGAGGACCAGCAACATGATGACCAGGCCAGGGAGCACGGTCAGCCACCAGGCGCTTGAGATGTAGTTGCGCCCATCGGAGATCAGCGTTCCCCACTCCGGCGTCGGAGGTGGCGTCCCGTAGCCCAGAAAGCTCAGCGCTGCGACAGCGAGGATCGCACTGCCGATCTCCAGGGCTCCCAGCGCCAGGACCGGACCGAGGGAGCCTCGCAGCACGTGTCGCCACAGCACCCCGCTGGGACGCACCCCTCCCACCCTTGCGGCCTCGACGTAGGTCGAGGCGCTCACACGCCGTGCCTCCGAACGTGACAGACGGGCAAAGGACGCGATCGAGGACACCCCGACTGCCACGCCGACCTGCACCGTGCCGAATCCCAGTGCCGCGACGAGGGCCATAGCCAAGAGAAGATCAGGGATGGCCAGGAGGACATCGACAACCCGCATCACCACGGCGTCGAGACGACCGCCGAAGAACCCGCAGACGATTCCGGTGACAGATCCGATCACCAGGCCGATGGCAACGGCCAGACCAGCCGCGCTCAACGAGGTCCGTGCCCCGTGCACCACACGCGTGAAGAGGTCCCGCCCCAACGAGTCGGTGCCGAACAGGTGTGCCCAGGAGGGTTCAAGGAGGCGATCATGCGGGACCGCGGTGATCGGCGATCCCGAGGCGAACAGCCCCGGAAGCACGATCCAGCACAGGACGACGAGCACGATCGCGAAGGAGAGGACCGCGGTCCAGACGTCGAGGCGGAACGACAGCCGACGGCTGCCCCGGCGGGCAGGGCGGAATCGGCCGGTGTCGTCCGGCTCTGGCTCAGGTCGGGCCTCCTCGGCAGACGTGACGTCACCAGTCATACGGCCACCGGCCTTCTCCGTCCCAGCGGACGCGACAGGACCCGTGGATCGATCAGCGGGTGCACCAGGTCCACGGCCAGATTGACCACGCTGAACACCACCGCGGACAGCACGACGACCCCCTGAATGACCGGTAGGTCCTGGCTCGTGACCGCCTGCTGGGTCAGCTGGCCGACGCCGCTGCGAGAGAACACCGTCTCCGTGACGATCGAACCCGCCAGCATGGCACCGGTCACCACGCCGAGGACAGTGAGAGTCGGGGCGAGGCTGTGCCGCATGATGTGTCGTACCTGGATCCGGAACTGCCGTAGGCCCTTGGCCCGCAGGACCTCGACGAACGGGGCGGTCCAGGTACTACGGAACGACTGGATCATGACCTGAGCCAGCACAACTGCCACGGGAACCGACAGATTGACCGCCGGCAACACCAGGGATCGCCACCCCGTGTTCCCGGTCGCGGGGAACCATCCCAGCTGGAAGGCGAAGATCTGCAACAGGACCAGTCCGAGCCAGAAGCTGGGAACCGCTCGGCCTAGCGGCGGCAGCCCCAGCGCCAGCTCGCGCAGCACCGCGAACGGAGCCAGCGTCGCCGCCCAGGAGACCAGCAGGGCGACCACGATGGCGATGGCCAGCGCCAGCCCGGCCAGAGCGAGCGTCTGCGGCAGCGCATCGCCGATCGAGACGAGCACCGACCGCCCGGTTTGCATCGACGTGCCAAGATCTCCCGTGACCGCCGCACCCAACCTCGCGAAGTACTGCACGATCACCGGTCGATCGAAGCCATACTCATGCCTCACCGCCTGGACGGCCGACTCGTCGAGGCTGGCATCGCCCCCGCGTGCGAGCATCATCTGGACGGGGTCGCTGGGTAACGCATAGAGGATCACAAAGGACACCGTGAAGGCGGCCCACACGACGAACGCCGCCGCGAGGAGCCGCCTTCCGGAGTAGGCAAGGACCGATGTCACTTGCTGACCGAGGTGTCGTAGAACACCAAGCGGGTCTCACCGTCCAGCCGCAGGCCCTGCGAGGTCTTGGCGAGGCCATAGGTCCAAGCGCGGTCGACGATCGGAATCGCCCAGGCGTTCTCGATCAGGTACTTCTGGGCGGCAGCCGCGATCTCGGCTCGCTTGGTCTGGTCAACGGTGGATTGCAGAGTCGCCAGGACATCGTCGAAGTCCGACGGCTTGGCATTCGCCCAGCTCAACGCACCATCTCCGGAGGCGAAGGCCGCAGCGAGCACGGACGGATCTGCGCGCGTCATGGTCCAGGCGATGATGTCGTAGTCACCCGACTTCTGTGCTTCGCCGTAGCTGGCACCGTCGAGCTGGCGGATCTTGTACTCGATCCCCACCGCAGCCAACTGCTGCTGCAGGATCTCCAGATCCGTGGTCACTGCGATCACGTTGACCGAGAGCCGGGTGCCGTTCTTGGTCCGGACCCCGTCGCTTCCCTTGGCCCAGCCGTCCGCGTCCAGCAACTGATTCGCCTTGTCGGGGTCGAAGGCCAGATCCGCACTCAGATCTGTATACCCGGGTGTCGTCTTGGTGATGACACTGCTACGGGGGCTGAAGGTCGGCCCGTAGACGGTGTCGATGACCTCCTGGCTGTTGATCGCATACTTGATCGCCTGCCGGACGGGTTCGTCGTCATAGAGCCAGGACTCCTGATTGACGATCCAGGTCTCAGTGATGCCGGGCTGATTCGCAGTGAGCAGCGAACCGGACGCCGCGACGGTCTGCTCGTCCTGCCAGGCGATGGCGGAGGCGGAGTTCGCCTCCCCCGACGTCACCAGACCTGCGCGGACGCTGCTCTCCGTCACCTCTTTGAAGACGAGCTTGTCGAGGTAGGCGTCACCCTCATGCTTGGCGAGTGAGGAAGGGGAGTCATAGCCCGTGCGCTTGACCAGATCGACCTCCTGGTTCTCGACCAGGTTGTCCAGGACGAACGGACCCGACCCTGCATAGTCGCCGGCGCAGAGCTGCTCAGGCGTCTTGACCTTGAGGTCCGCCGGTGAGATCAATCCGAACCACGAGTTGGCGACCGCCTCGAGGAACTGGGCGTTGGGCCGCGAGAACGTCACCTTCACCGTGGAGGCGTCGACGGCCTCTGAATCCTTGTAGTCGGAGAACCAGGGGCTGGCGCCGCTCGCCTGGGCGCCGAGCTTGGCGATGCGCGCGAAGTTCGCCACCACCGCGTCGGCGTCGATGGCCGTGCCATCGCTGAACGTGGCACCGTCGACAAGGTGGAAGGTGAATTCGCTGGCATCGTCTGAGATGTCCCAGCTCTCGGCGATCCAGGGGACGATCTCCCCGGTGTCCGGGTCGACGTCCACCAGGGAGTCGACGAGCTGGCGAATCACATTGAGATTCCAGTGGTTCGCCTGCTGCGCTCCATCGAGGCACGTGACGAGGCCCTCGATGGCATGCACGTAGGTCCCGCCCGCCACCGGTGCGGCCGCTGATGAGGACGTGCTCGAGCCGGCGGTACTACCTGATCCGCACGCCGCCAGCAGTGCGATGGCGGCGGCCGAGGCCGCTACGGCAGCTAGTCGGGTGCGAACGCGGGCGGGACGTCGTGCCGCCCTGGTCTGGGTGATCATGGGGAATATCTCTCCTTGGTGGGGATGAGGCGTGGTGATGCGTGTCGCGGAGGACGCCGACCGGCGTCCTCTCAGCGGCCGGAACGGTTCGGATCGCCCACATAGTCCATTGCCGGCAGGCGCCCGCCGATGTAGCGGTCACCGACCGGGCCGATCGGTGGCCGGTCGTTCTCGTGGGCGTACGCGTGATCGACGTGATCCTCGGCGCGGGAGACCGGACGGTAGCCGAGCTCATACGCACGATCGTTGCGAAAGTAGCTGCGGACGTCGTCTGAGACGCCGTAGACGATCTCGTAGTGGACATCCGGGTGCTCCAGTCCGATGCGAACCAGCTGGACGAGGTCCTCTTCGCTGATCCAGATCGACAGCCCGCGAATGTTCTCCGGCAGCGGGGCATGACGGCCGATGCGGATCACGAAGACCCGCAAGCCGAACTTGTCCGCGTACAACGCACCGACTGACTCCCCGAAGGCCTTGGACACGCCGTACCACCCGCTGGGCCGCACGGTGATGTCGGTTCCGAGGTCGCGCTGTTTGCGGTAGAAGCCGACAGCCTGATTGGAGGAGGGGAAGACCACCCGCTCGATGCCCAGCTGGCGGCTCGCCTCGAACACGTTGCGGGTACCCACGATGTTCGCCTGCAAGGTCTCCTCGAACGAGGCCTCCGAGGACAGCCCCCCTAGGTGAATGACGGCATCCGCGCCGTCGAGCGCCCGGCGCACGGCGTCGAAGTCCGAGACATCGGTCAGGTGAAACGGGAAGCCGCTGTCCCCACCATCCGGCAGCGGGACGATGTCGGACAGGATCAGGTCGTAGTCGGAGCTCAGTTCCCGGGTCAGCAGCCTGCCGACTGCTCCGGCTGCCCCAGTGATGGCGATGGTTGTCATGGTGGTGCTGGGTGTCCTTATCTGGTCTGGCTCGCGGGTGTGGAGAGAGCGGAGAGATCTGGTGGAATGCCTATGCCGGATCGCCGCCCCGAGCGGCCAGATACTCTCGAGTACGTCGTCCAGCGGTCCGGGCGCGCTCGAGGGGAGGGAGCGCTGACAGCTCCTGAACCGGTGCCTCGAGTGAGAGCGGCACGCCGGCCGGAAGCGCCGCGAGCAAGGCGTCCAACCACAAGGTGCCGTCGCCGGGCAGCAGGCGGTCCGTGCGAGCTTCCGCAGGCAGGTCCTCCCGCCAGGGGATTTCCGCCCTCGCGTCGCTGATCTGGACGAATGCGTAGTCCTGAGCGGTCAATCCCGCCAGATCACCGGGTGAGCCTCCGGATCGGCTCAGGTGCAGGCTGTCGATGATCAGGGCGGCATTCGCATCATCCACCGCTGCGAGCACGGCGAGAGCCTCGGGAAGGGTCCGCAGCTGCGAGTACGGGATGAACTCCAGGCCGACTCGCACCCCGTAGGTCGCCGCCCGTTGCGCCAGCCAGCCGAGCGAGTCGACCAAGCGATCTGGCTGCGGGTCGTACGAGACCGCAAGGAGCCGCTTCGCGCCCAGTGCCGCAGCGGTCTCCAGTCCGGCCTCGAACCGGTCCCGGTCGATGGACTCACCGATGACGAAGGACTCGACGTCCGTGACCGGGACGCCGAGGTCATCGCTCTGGGCGACCAGCGTGGAGATCAGTGCCCGGTCTCCGACGATCTGGCGCACGTACGGCGGGTTCGACCCTGGAAAGATCCGCACACCCACCCCATCGAATCCCCCCGCGGCCGCGGCCGGGATCAGATCCTCGGTGCGAGCGTCGAGCACCGTGAGGTGCGCGAGTGACAGTGACATGTCGCGGGTGCCTTTCTGCAGTGACGTCCCCGCCTGTCGTCATCGCGACTGCGGGCCGATCAGAGGTTGCTGGGATGGGAACAAAGGGCTCGGCGCCCCCTGGGGCGGATCGAGGCGGGACCGGCTCTGGCCAGAGGAGCACATCGGTCTCACGAGTGCCGAGCACATCCGCCTGCCAGGGACAGCCATCCGGGGGCGGAGCTAGCTCTGCCGACCCCGCACGTTAGCGACAACAACAGCAGCGAGGCGTGACGCTGACCGTGACAGTGGCGGTGGCGGTGGCTTCCATGCTCGTAGTAGATCAGTGCTGCGGCGGAACCGAAACATCGTGTGCGAAGATCTCATATTGTGGACCTAAGCGATGTTCTGCGTGCTAACACCACTCTACGTATACCGAAGCCGCCGCAACCGTGTGCAATCGCATACTGTGAGCTGACTCTGCATACTCAACCAGCAGAACGTCCACATTCTAGGACTCAGCCAGTTCGCACCCGCAGTCCGCCCGGACATCGTGTAAGAAGGTTCTTGTGCCAGTGACATCGCTTCTCGACGACTCCTCGCCGCCCGAGGCCACCTCGCCCTATCTCCGCTTACGAGAGGAGATCGTCTCCGGAGTGGTGCCCCGGGGCAAACCGGTGGTCGAGAGCATCATCAGCGAACGTTTCGGAGTATCGCGGACCCCCATACGCGAAGCTCTGCAACGATTGGAGACCGACGGCTTGGTGATCCGCTCCGGGCGTTCCTATCGCGTCCGTGAAGCGACCCCGGCGGAGATCCTCGACATCTACGAGGTACGCATCGCTCTGGAGGCGACCGCGGCCCGGAGTGCGGCACAACGTCGTGACGAGATCGACCTCACCCGACTCTTCGACGCGGTGCAACCGCCTTCTTCCGGGGAACAAGACGATGCCGCGAAGAACTTCGCCGCCAACGACGCCTTCCATGGCCTGGTGCGAGCAGCCGCGCACAACGCGAGCCTGGACACGCTCCTGTCGGGGCTGCTGCTGCAGATCCGGCTGTTGGACAACATCCCCGTCGCCCGTCGGGAGGTCATCTCACAGACCTATGACGAACACGCGAAGATCGTCGAGGCCATCGCGGCACATGACGCCGATGCGGCGGGGACGCTCATGACCGCGCATCTGGGCCGAACCCGTGATCTACGACTACGTGCGATCGCGGAGTCTGGCGCATACGGACTCCAGTGAACGACCAGAACTCAGACTCAGGGAGCACACCATGCCGCAGTTGACGAACACGGCCCCGGCGACCGAACTCAGCGAGGAGGAGGCAGGCGCCTTGGCCCCGCTGATCTCCGCACCCGCCGCAGCAGCCCGGATCAAAGCGGGATCCCTGCTCCTGGACGTACGCGGACATCACTCAAGGGACCATGATGGACTGATTCCCGGGGCAGTGCTTGCAGACCGCTATCACCTAGAAGACTCGCTCGACCTCTCGCAGGCCGATGACCCTGACACGCGCGACCGCTCGCTCATCGTGATCTGCGGCTCCGTGAACGGCTCGGGTCCTGTCGCCGCCGCGCTGGTCGCCCGGGGCTTCACGAATGTGAAGCATGTGGCGGGTGGCTTCCCCGCCTGGCGCGCGGCAGGCCTCCCCCTCGACCGCGCCGAGCCTGCAGGGCCTCATGCCGACACCGATGCCCCCGCGATCGCCGCTTCACCGTTGATCACTGCAACCGATCTGGCATCGCATAGCGGACCGCCGTTGCGGCTGCTCGACGTACGCTGGTCACTTGATCGCCCCGACGGGCATGCCGACTACCGTGCCGGACACATCCCGGGTGCCACGTACGTCGACCTGGATGGCGAGCTGGCATCGATCGGCGACCCAGGCGAAGGCCGGCACCCGCTCCCGCCGCTCGATCGACTGCAACAGGCCGCTCGCCGCTGGGGCCTCAATGACGGCGATGCGGTGGTGGTGTATGACGCGGGTCCAGGACTTTCCGCGGCCCGCGGCTGGTGGCTGCTACGGCATGCGGGGCTGGAGAACGTCAGGGTCCTCGACGGCGGACTCGCCGCCTGGCAGGCGGCCGGGAGGCCGCTGTCCACCGAGGACGAGATCCCCGAGTCCGGTGGGGTCACCTTGCCCGGCTACGGCTCGGCACGAGTGATCGACGCTGACGGCGCAGCAGCGTTCCCCCTGATCGGCACGCTCTTGGATGCTCGGGCTGCGGCTAGGTATCAGGGCGAGGACGAGCCGGTCGATCCGCGCGCCGGACACATCCCGGGCGCGCTCAGTGCGCCGACAGCACACAACGTCGGTCCGGACGGCAGATTCCTTCCGCCCGCGGACCTGCGCGCCCGGTTCGCCTCACTGGGCGCATCGGGTGACCACCCGGTCGCGGTCTACTGCGGGTCCGGAGTGACCGCCTCGCATGAGATCCTCGCGCTCGCCATCGCAGGGGTCGATGCCGCCCTCTATCCCGGATCCTGGTCGCAGTGGTCGAACACGCCTGGTCGCCCGGTCGCCACGGGAGCGGAGCCCGGAAAACCCGTGATCGACGCCTAGCTGACGCCGACGGGGCCGGGCGGGCCTGCGTCGCAGACTCGTCCGACCCCGTCCATGGCCTCCGGGTGCGCCCTGATCGCTCAGGTCAGCGTCTGGCTGCCTTGAGCTTCAGGGTCTTCGCCTTCTTGGTCGTGGTCGTCGCCTTGGACTTCGCCTTCGGCGTGAACTTCGCCGTGACCTTGAGCGACTTGCCCTTGGCGAACTTCGCCGGGACAGTGACCGAGTACTTGCCATGATGCTTACGCAGTGTCGACGTCTTGATGGTCTTGACGACCTTCCTGCCCACGGACACCTTCACGGTGCCACCAGCCTTGCGTCCGTTGGTCAGCGTCTTCGATGCGATGACGGTGACCTTGGACTTCTTGCCCTTGGTGTACGGCTTGCCCGTCACCTTGAGCGTGGACAGCGTGGCCTTCTTGACCGAGAACGTCGCCGACGTCACCGACACCGCCGCAGCCGTGGCATCGCCCTCAGCGATGGTGGCCACCGCGGCGTACCGACCGATCCGGAGCTTTGCGGCGAGCTTCAGTGTGGCTTTGCCTGCCTTGATGGGGGCAGTACCGAGCACGATCGAGCCGCTCTTGAAGGTGACGCTCCCCGCTGTGGCTCCGGTGACCGTGGTGGAGACCGAGACCGCCTTGGTCGTGTTGTAGACCTGGCTGGACGCGGAGAAGACCGGCCTGGCCAGCGTCACCTTGCCCTTGGGAACGTCGCTCTTGGTCACGGTCATCACCGCCGCAGTCGATACGGCTGCGGCGAAGTGCCCGTCGCCGGAGTACGACGCCGTGATGGAGTGCGTCCCCACCGCCAGGCGGACGGCCGTGAAGGTCGCCGCCCCCGCCGTGACCGGCACGGAACCGAGGGGTGTGGTCCCGTCGAGGAACTCGATGGTACCGGTCGCGGCCACCGGGACGGTCGCCACGAGTTCGACTGAGCCCGCATCCGTGAGGGTCGTCGCCGACGTGGACAGAGCGACCGGGGCGATGGAGGCCGTCACGGTCACCACGACCGCGGCCGACGTGGAACCGAGATACTTCTCGTCCCCGGCAAAGACCGCCGTGATCGAGTGCGCTCCGGTGGTCAGGTCCCCTACGTTGAGCGTGGCGATTCCGGCTCCGATGGCCGCCGTGCCGAGCGTGGCGGTCCCGTCGAAGAACTCGACCGAGCCGCTCGCCCCAGTATCACCGAAATGCGCCGTGAGGACACTCGAGCCGATGGCTGGTCGTTCCGAGGCATCCGGGACGACGGTGAGACTTGAGGACGCCTTGGTCACCGTGACCACCACGCCAGCCGACGTGCTGCCGGTATAGACGGCATCGCCAGAGTACACCGCGGTGATGGTGTGCGAACCCGAGGCCAGACCGGTCACGCTCTGCTGGACCGAGTTGACCGAGGCCGACACCGGAAGCGTGCCCAGCACCGTGACGCCGTCGAGGAACTGCACGGTGCCGCTGGCGCCCGCCGGCACGACGGCGGTGAAGGTGGCCGATCCCAGTGTCGTCAGGGACGACTCGCTGGAGGTCAGGGTGGTCGTGGTCGACGTCTTAGTGACCGTCACGATCGTGACCGCCGACGTACTGGCCGCATAGGAGGAGTTCGCCACGAATGCCGCCGTGAATGAATGCGATCCTGCGCTCAGCGAGCCGACGACCTTCGTCGCCGTTCCGCCCGTCGCTGTGGCCGTGCCCAGCGATTCAGCCCCGTCGAAGAACTCGACGGCACCCGTGGTCGGTCCGGTAAATGTCGCCGTCAGGGTCACCGACTCAGTCGTCGTGGCCGTGCTCGCCGACGTCGCCAGCGCTGTGGTGGAGCTTGCAAGACTGGACACGATCACCACCACGTTCGACGTCCCGCCTCCGAAGGCGGAGTCACCCGAGTACACGGCCTTGATCGAGTGGCTGCCGACGGTGAGTCCCGTCAACGATGTGACTGCCTTGGCCGCCCCATCCACTGCCACGGTGCCGAGCGACTGCGTACCGTCGAAGAACTCGACAGAGCCCGTTGCTCCCGCACTGAGCTGCACCGTAGCCGTGACAGTCGACACCGGGGTTGCCGTCGTCGCCGTCGTCGTCAGGTTGATCGATGCCGGCGCGCTGGCGAAGTTCACGGACAGGACCGACGACTCCGAGGAGTTGTAGGTCGCATCCCCGGCGTAGCTGGCCGAGTACTTCTTGGCTCCGACTGTTCCTGGTGCAGTCACCGACAGTGTCGCGACGCCGCTCGTGATCGCCGCACTGCCCAAGGAGACCTGATTGCCATCGGCGACGGTGCCCGAGTAGAAGGTCACCGTACCCGTGGCCCCTGCCGTGACCGTGGCGGTCAAGGTGAAGTCCGCACTCACCACCGGGGTCGCCGGGGTGGCCGACAGCACGACTGCGCTCGACGTCTTGACCACGGACACCGTGGTGGCCGCCGAGGTGACCGAGTTGTACTTGGCATCACCGGCGTAGACCGCTGTCACCGCATGACTGCCTGCAGTCAATGGGCCGACCGCGGCCAGGGTTGCGACTCCCGAGGAGATCGGAGCGCTTCCCAGCGAGGTCGCACCATCGAAGAACTGCACCGAGCCCGTCGCGTCGTTCGGCACCGTGGCCGTCAGGGCGAACGTGTTCGTCGTTGTCGGCGAGGTCGACGGGCCGGTGACGCTCACCGTGGGATCGACCTTGTCGAGGATGGTGATCGTGCGAGTCGTGACGGTGGAGTGAACTCCATCGTCGACAGTCACCGTCACCGTGTACGTCCCCGGTTCGGAGTACGTGTGCGTACCGGAGACCGTGCCCTCGGTGATCGTGCCGCCGGCGACTGCGGTCTCATCCCCCCAGTTGACCGAGGCCGTCACCGGGACGACCGTGTCGCCACCGGTGACGGTGGCCAGTTGGGCTGTGACAGGAGAACCCGCATAGGCGTTCGGCACCGTCGCGGTCGACGGTGTCGCGACCAGAGCCGGCGTCGCTGCGACGGTCCCATCGGTCGCCACAGCGAAGACGTGGACCTTGCCCTGGTTGAGCCCGCCTTCCTTGTTCGGCAGCGTCACGAAGACCGGCGTCTTGCCGGACGGGATGAGGATCGGTGCCGTCGAGTAGATGGCCGTCGTCTTGTTGGCACCCTCGACACCGGTGCCGGCAAGCCGCGTCTGGATCTTGGCGACGACGACGTTCCCAAAGGCCGGAGCACCAGACTTGCCCACCCAGTCCCCGAATTGGATCGAGATCGTGTCGGTCGTGCCGTCCGAGTAGGTGACCGTCGCGTTGCCGCCCTGGTCGCCCTCGTTGGCCGTGCCGATGAACGCATACTGGGTGGCGCCCGTCCCGACGTTCAGACGGACGGTCTGTCCCTCACCGAGGATGTTGTCGGGGCTCCCACTCGGGATGACCGGGAGCGTGAACGTGAGGCTCGTGCCCGGTACGGTGTGCTCGACGCCCTGGACCAGAGCACCGTTGTCCGCCGTGGCGAGCTGCGCCTTGTCGTAGGAGTAGCCCAGTCCGTCACAGTTGGCGGCGACACCCAGCTCGCTGAGGCAGGCGTTGTTGAACTGCCCCACAAGAGTCTGGTCCCGGGTGACCGTCACGACTGAGGTGCCAGTCGCCGTCTCTCCATCCTCGGTCACCGCGATCAGCACGGAGTGGGCGCCTGGTGCCGTGAACGTGTGCGGCAGCTTGACCTGCAGGCCCAGACCGCTTGAGGTGACCGTAGCCGCCTGCGGGCCGTTGCCGTCCAGGAAGTCGGCCGTCGCCGTGTAGTCCGACACGTCAGTCGAGGAACCTCCCGCGATGAGTGCGTAGGACCCCGTCACCGCGGTGCCGATCCGAGCGCTGACCGAGGACGGGTACACCGTCAGGTCGGCATCCGAGATCTGCCCCGCGAGCAGCTCGAACTCTGCCACCTTGGCGGGGTTGCCGTCGCTGGTCGCGGAGATGCTCAGCCGATACTGCGCGTACGTAGCCGGCGTGTCGAGTTGGAACGGTCGCGTCTGCGTCGCCCACCGGAAGGCCTCGTCCGTGCGGGTATCGAGCACCGTCCAATCGGTTCCATTCTGAGAGCCGGACAGCGTCCATGACTTCGGTGCGGC
>JAATES010000223.1 GCA_015655615.1 Actinomycetales bacterium | reverse complement strand
AGTTGGCGCCATCAACCTCCAATAGGGATGACCGAAATGAAATCTCTCATCAAATTCAGAAACGTCGGTTTAATCGCAACGCTTTTCGCCGTCATGGGCGCAGGTTTGGGTATGGCCGATACCATCACCGGTTCCGTCTACGTATTTCCGTACCTCAGCTTTGGATCGTACACCTCTTCGTCTCTCACGCTGGTCGGTTATCCTCTCGTAAGCAATGTTCCCAGCGGTGATCTCAGTGTCATCCCCAGCGGAAGTACCGTTACCACGACTGTCCCGACGTTCACTGGGCTTTCCGATCGCCGACACCTGCTCGATCCGGCGGTGGGTCTAGAGACCCATGTCACCGACGTCGTCGAGCTTCTCGCAGCGGAGGAACTCCGGGATGTCGTGCTGGTTGGCCACAGCTACGCCGGCATGGTGGTGAGCTCGGTGGCCTCACGGGTCCCGGATCGGCTTTCGCTCGCCGTGTATCTGGACGCCTTCCTTCCAGACGATGGCGAAGCCGCCATCGACCTCCTGCCTGAGGAGGTGGCGCACCACTACCGCGACTCCGTCGCCGGCCCGGGGTTCGGATGGCTGATTCCGCCGCGCTCACTGAGCGTGCTGGGCGTCAGTGAGGAGAGCGACCTGCAATGGCTGCAGCCGCGATTGACTCCGCATCCGTGGCGCAGCTATACCGAGCCCGCTCGGCTCTCGCCTGCTGGTGCGGAGGTGCCCGGTGCCTTCATCGAGTGCGTCAACTGGCTGCGGGTCTTCGAGCCCCAGGCCGAACGAGCCGCCGCGCGCGGATGGCCGGTCCGGACCGTGGAGACCGGCCACGAGGCGATGGTCACTGCACCCGCGGCACTCACCAGGATCCTGCTCGATTCCGCCGATCACACCCCAACGGAGGTGTTGCGATGACCGCGACCACACCCCCCCTGCATGCACCTCAGCTCGACCGCACTGGAGGCACTGTGTCCGAGAACCCCACAACCGCAGACGTCGCGCTCGACGTCCGAGGCTTCCGCAAGATCTACGGCGGCAAAGGGCGGACCGTGGAGGCGGTTCGCGATCTGACCTTCAGCATCGGCCGCGGTGAGCTGGTGTGCATCGTTGGTCCGTCCGGCGCGGGCAAGACCACTCTGCTGCGGGGGATTGCCGGTCTGATGGACCTCACTGAAGGCGAGGTGCTGCTCAACGGGGCCAGGGTCTCCGGTCCACCCGCCGGAATGGCGGTGGTCTTCCAGGAGTACGGCCGCAGCCTCTATCCGTGGATGACCGTGCGTCGCAACGTCGAGCTTCCGCTGAAGGCCAAGGGTCTTGGCAAAGCCGAGCGGGCCAGGAAGGTCGACGCCGCTCTGGAAGCGGTCGAGCTCTCCGACAGCGGTGAGGCCTACCCCTGGCAGCTCTCCGGCGGCATGCAGCAGCGTGTGGCGATCGCGCGAGCCGTCGCGTACGAGCCGTCGGTGCTGCTGATGGATGAGCCGTTTGCGGCCGTCGACGCTCAGACCCGAGCCGATCTCGAGGACCTGGTCCGTTCGGTGTGGGAACGGCTGAGGGTCACCCTTCTCTTCGTGACGCACGACATCGACGAGGCGGTCTATCTCGGTCAACGTGTCCTGGTCTTGTCCAACCGTCCCACGGTGGTCCTAGAGGACGTCGTGGTCGACCTGCCTGTCCAGCGCGACCAGCTCGAGACCCGGGCCTCGGCGCGTTTCACGGAGTTGCGACACCACGTCTATCTGCAGATCCAGCGGGCCAAGGCCGGCCACAGGCCCGAGCCCGAGGAGGCGTCCCGCTGATGGAGAAGGTCGTGGTGACCGACGTGCCTCGACCCGTCACCGAGCACGTCGGCCTCCTGCGCAGGTACGGTGTCGCCACTGTCAACGAGGCGATGGGGCGAGTGGGAAGCCTCGGCCCGGATCTGCGGCCGGTGCAGCAGGGGCTGGCCATCGCCGGGAGGGCGGTCACCGCGCTGTGCTGGCCGGGGGACAACCTGATGATCCACGCGGCGATCGAGCAGTGTGGCCCCGGCGACGTGTTGGTGGTGGCCACGGCGGCGCCCAGCACGCACGGCATGTTCGGCGACCTCTTCGCCACT
>JAATES010000185.1 GCA_015655615.1 Actinomycetales bacterium | reverse complement strand
GGCCCAGCCTGGCCTGGCGGATCGACCAGGCACGCGAGGCCCGGCTGGCCAGGAAGGAAGCCGCCGAATAGCACGTCCGGCCGCCAGAACCCCTGCGTCCGGCCGGTGGTGCGCCGAGCCTGTCCCGGACGTCGGGACCCGACCTGCACGGCCCACCCGCTGGTGCAGCCGTTAGGCTGAGGACGTGACTCATCCGCCGTCCGTCAACGATTCCCCGGCGCCCACCGGACCCGCCCCTGCCGCCGCGGGCACCGAGGACTGGCCCGCGCCGTCAGCTCCCGCGTCGGGCGTTCGGGCCACCGTGAACGTGCCCGGGTCCAAATCGCTCACCAACCGATACCTGGTGCTGGCGGCATTGTCCGCGGGACAGGGGACCATCCGCGGCGCCTTGCGCAGCCGGGACACCGACCTCATGGCGGAGGCGCTGCGCACCCTCGGGGCAGACATCGCCGAAGGTGAGTCGGAGGACGTGTGGCACGTCTCGCCTCCTGCCGGATTCCGAGGCGATGTGGACATCGACACCGGCCTGGCGGGAACGGTCATGCGATTCCTGCCCCCGGTCGCCGTGCTCGCCCAGGGCCCTGTGCGGTTCGACGGCGATGACGGCGCCCTGCTGCGGCCCATGGGCCCCGTCCTCCACGCGCTCCGTGCCCTCGGGGTCACCGTCGACGACGACGGCCGCGGGCTGCTGCCCTTCACCATCCAGGCCTCCGGATCGCTGCCCGGCGGACGTGTGGACATCGACGCTTCCGCGTCCAGTCAGTTCGTCTCCGGATTGCTGCTCGCCGCCCCCCGCTATGACCAGGGCCTGACCGTCCGCCACATCGGACCGACGCTGCCGAGCCTGCCGCACATCGAGATGACCGTCACCGTGCTGCGTGATGCCGGAATCGAGGTCGACGACAGCCGCCCCGCCATCTGGCGTATCGGCCCGGGGACTCCCGCCGCCCGCGACGTTCGCGTCGAACCCGATCTCTCGAATGCCGGGGCGTTCCTGGCCGCAGCCCTGGCTGCCCCCGCCGGAGGCCGCATCTCCGTACCCGGCTGGCCACGGCAGACGACCCAGCCTGGCGCGCTGATGCCGGGCATCCTGGAGCAGATGGGCGCCCGCACCGAGCTGAAGGGCGACCTGCTGACGGTGACCGGCACCGGCCATATCCACGGAGTCGACCTGGACCTCTCGGCCGGGGGCGAGCTGGCACCACAGGTCGCCGCACTGGCCGCCCTGGCGGAGTCGCCGTCGCGACTGCGGGGCATCGCACACCTGCGCGGCCACGAGACCGACCGCCTCGCAGCTCTGTCCCAGGAGATCTCCCGGCTGGGCGGGCAGGCCGAGCAGACGAGCGACGGTCTGGTGATCACGCCGCGGCCGCTTCACGGCGGGCAGTGGCGGACCTACCACGACCACCGGATGGCCCATGCAGGTGCCATCGTGGGGTTGCGCGTGCCTGGAGTGACGATCGAGAACGTGGCGACCACCGCGAAGACGCTCCCGTCGTTCACCCGGCTCTGGTCAGCGATGCTCACCGGATGAGTCCGCGGACCTGGGACGAGGCCGATTTCTCCGCACGCCCGAGCAAACACGGCTCCCGGCCCCGGACGAAGATCCGTCCGGAGCACCGCGCAGCCGAACGAGCCATGGTGGTGGGGGTGGATCGAGGGCGGTACACGCTGCTGGCCGGAATGGCTGAATCAGGCGAGGGTGGCGCCGAGCACCTCCTCCTGGCCATGCGCGCCCGCGAGCTGGGCCGCTCGCGCATCGTCTGCGGGGACAGGGTCGACATCGTCGGCGACACCTCCGGGGACCCTGGCGCACTGGCACGCATCGTGCGCATCGCGGAGCGTTCGACGGTGCTGCGCCGCACTGCCGATGACACGGACCCCTTCGAGCGGATCGTGGTGGCCAACGCGGATCAGCTGGTGATCGTCACCGCGCTTGCCGACCCCGAGCCTCGTCCTCGGATGATCGACCGGTGCGTGGTGGCCGCCTTCGAGGCCGGGATGTCGGCACTTCTCTGCCTGACCAAGGCCGACCTGGCCGATCCCGGTCCCATCGAGGCCTTGTACCGGCCTGTCGGAGTGGATGCCGTCGTGACCAGGCGCTCCGATGCGGGCGAGATCCTGCCCCTCGACGAGGTCCGAGCCCGCTTGGCAGGGCTCACCTCCGTCCTGGTCGGGCATTCGGGAGTCGGCAAGTCCACTCTGGTCAATGCCCTGGTGCCCGACGCCGCCCGGACCGTGGGTCGGGTCAATGACGTCACCGGCCGGGGGCGCCAGACGTCGACCTCCGCCGTCGCGCTACGCCTCCCGGCACAGCCCGGCCGCGACGGCGACCCCGGCTGGGTGATCGATACGCCGGGCATCCGGTCGTTCGGGCTCGCCCACGTGACCACGGACACCATCCTGGCCGCTTTCGACGACCTGGCGGAGGTGGCCGAGGAATGTCCTCGCGGTTGCACGCACCTGGCCGATGCGCCCGACTGCGCGCTCGACGCGTGGATCACGGCGGGTGTGCCGCTGGGCGGTCACGAGGCCGGGCGACGTGCCGCTCGGGTCGACTCGGTCCGGCGGCTCCTCACCTCGCGGTGACACCTCAGCGGGTGCCGGCGCCTCGTCGACGGCCCTGCACCGTTCCCGCCCGCCCCGGGCACGCCATGCGCAGCACCACACCGGGCTCCCGCCAGCCGGTACCGTGGTGCCATGGCTGCCACCAGGTACGACGACGACCTCCG
>JAATES010000050.1 GCA_015655615.1 Actinomycetales bacterium | reverse complement strand
GGCTGGCGCACCCGCGCGTGCATCGAACCGGTGGGAGGACGGTCAGCTGATGCCCAGGATGTCCACCACGAAGACCAGGGTGGAGTTGGCCGGGATCGAGTCCTGAGCTGTCGTCCCATAGCCGAGGTCCGACGGGATCACCAGCAGCACCTGGCTTCCGACGGTCTGCCCGGCGAGCCCCTGCGTCCAGCCGGCGATGACCTCTTGCAGTGAGAAGCTGGCCGGGGTGCCCCGGTCCCATGAGGAGTCGAACTGGGTGCCGTCAAGCAGGATGCCCGTGTAGTGAGCGGTGATCGTGTCCGTGGCGGTCACCTCGGCACCCGTGCCCTTGATCAACGGCTGTACGACCAGCTCCGTCGGCGCCTTGTATCCGGAGGGGACGGTGATCGTGGGCTTGCCGTCGGAGCCGAGCTTGACCGTGGGGAGGCCTGCTGCGGGCTTCACCGTCTCGCCCTCGGCGCGGGCCAGGACGGGATCGGGCGTCTTGGCGGCGGTGATCTCAAGGGTGGTCAGCATCGTGATCGCCGTGCCGTCGGTGTCCTGCGTCGGAGAGGCGAACAGGACGAGCGAACCGATCTTCTGCCCCTTGAGCGCATCGAAGAGCTCTTGGTAGATCGAGGAGGCGGACAAGGTGATCTTTTGCTCGGTGTCGCCATAGGTGGTGCCGCTCTTGGTGCCGTCGGAGCCCTTGAACGCCACGGTGTTGAAGCTCAGGGACTGGCCTTCTTCCAGGACCGCTCCGGTTCCGGGCGTGATCAGCCGGGCGACGGGTCCCGTCACTGCCAGCGGCGAGGTGAACGTCAGGACGGGCTCCTCACCGGCTTTGGCCTGCGTGACCTTGACGGCCCCGACGGCGGCGATGTCCTCCGGGGTGGCGGTGGCCGCCTCTGAGGCCGAGGCGGAGGATGCCGCGCTGCTCGTGCTGGCGGCGGGTGTCGCGGACGGGCTCGAGTCGCCATCGGAGCAACCGGCAAGGACGAGCGCTGCGCTGAGACCGATCACGGCCAGTCGACCAAAGGGGAGCTTCATCACGTACGGTCCTCACAGGAAGTTGGGAAGCCCAGTGCACTGGGCAGAGAAGATCACCGCCCACGGTACCGGGTCAACCTGTGCGGTGGCACGGCGCGATGTCGGGCAAACGCCGCAAGTCCGGCGATGTCGACGTGGTCGAACGGAGTCGTGACTGCGACAATGAGGGATGCCCTCGTCCCGTCGCTCCTCTCGTCGCCCTTACGGAGCCCCTCCTCCCGAGCTGGACCTCGAACGTGCTGTGGGCGGACGGGCCACGCAGTCTCGGCGCGGAGAGGAATGGGTCGTACAGCAGATCCGACGGGGCTCCAAGCCCTATCTGTGCCCGGGTTGCCACACGGTGATCGCTCCGGGCACCGCCCATGTGGCGGCCTGGCGGAGTGAATCGATCATGGGCCGGGCCGCAGCCGTCGCTGACCGGCGTCATTGGCATTCAGCATGCTGGCAGCGCGCCAACTAGGGTGAACATCGTGACGGATCTGCACCACGAAGAATCTCCCGTATCGGAACCCGCGGCCATTCGGGCCACCACCATGCTCCCCGCCCTGCGCGAGGAGGTCGACCTTCACACCCAGGATGGACTCACGCTGGTGGGGGAGCTGGCCTCACCTCGGGAAGGCCCGCCGAGCGCGACGTTGCTGACCTTGCACCCGCTGCCCACCCACGGCGGGTACATGGATTCGCACGTCCTTCGCAAGGCGTCCTGGCGGTTGCCGGCGCTGGCGGGGCATGCGGTGCTCAGGTTCAACATGCGCGGCACGACGTCGCCGCGCGGTACCAGCGAGGGAACCTTCGATGGGGGTGTCGCGGAGCGTCTCGACGTCTTGGCGGCGCTGGAGTTCGCCGCACACCGCCACCTGCCCGACCGCTGGCTGGTGGGCTGGTCCTTCGGCACGGAAGTCGCGCTCATGCACGGTGTCGATCCGTCCCTGACCGGGGCGATCCTTCTGTCGCCGCCCTTGCACCGGGCCACCGACCGCGATCTTGATCGCTGGGCCGACTTCGGACGCCCGCTTGTGGTGCTCGTTCCCGAGCTCGACGACTATCTGCGCCCCGCTGAAGCTGAGCGGCGCTTCAGGCGGGTGCCCCAGGCGGAGGTGATTCCCGTCGCCGGCGCGAAGCACCTGTGGGTCGGAGAGCCCGCGGTGCGCCGGGTGCTCGATGAGATCGTCTCGCACGTGACCCCGCGTGTACCCGTCCCCTTGCCGACCACCTGGCCCGTGCCGTTGGACGACGGCTCACGTCTGCCGGTCCAGGAGCAGCGATGAGCGTGCAGTCCACGATCAGTCCCGGGACCTTACCCGTATACCGCTATGACGACGGTGACGCCGTCGAGGCGGCAGTGGTGCTCGTCCACGGATTTCCCCTTGACCACCGCATGTGGGATCCGGTGGGGGACCTGGTCGCAGACGCTCTTAAGACCGCCGTCACCCCCTCGGGTGTGCCGGTCGCGGTGCTGTCGGTCGACCTGCCGGGGCTGGGTGCGGCGGAGCTGCCGCCCGGAGTGCCCTCGCTCGCGGTGTCGGCAGAGCGGCTCGTGGCCACTCTGGCGGCGTATGGGGTCCAGCGCGCAGTGCTGGCGGGGATGTCGATGGGCGGGTATGTGCTGCTGGAACTTGCGCGGCGCTGGCCGGGTCCGCCGGGGAGTCCGGATCTGCTGTGCGCACTGGCCCTGGTGGACACCAAGGACTGGCCGGACGATGAGGAGTCGAGGGCCAGGAGACTGGCCATCGCCGCGGAGGTCGAGTCCGCGGGAACG
>JAATES010000301.1 GCA_015655615.1 Actinomycetales bacterium | reverse complement strand
GACACCTGCTCGGGCAGCGACATCCACGATCGTCACACGTTTGGCGGCCATGGATCGCGTCCTTTCTCACACCGGGCATTGTCCTGCACCGCGACTCCCGTCCTCGGGAAGCGACCGTGTCAATCCTGCCACTGCCACTGCCACTACCACCCGGAGGCATAACTTCAGTCTTTGAATCCGGGCGATCCGCCGGGCATACCGCGAGCCGACTCGCCGCATCGTTCGACACCTAGGATGGTACGTGGTCTCTCGCATTTCCAAGCGGGTGAGTTCACACGGACGAGAAAGGCCTGATCGATGCCTCGAAGCTTCCCAGGTGAGGGAGGGACGCGCCGTGAGGGAGGGACGCGCCGCCCGACCATCTCCGATGTCGCCCGACGGGCCCAGACCTCTCGCGGCACGGTCTCCTTCGTGATCAATGATCGTCCTGGGGTCGCGCCTGCTACACGCGAACGGGTCCGGCAGGCCATGGCGGACCTCAACTGGACGCCGAACCAGCTGGCGCGCTCGCTCTCGACGTCACGGGCATACGCCATCGGGCTGATCCTTGCGAGGGATCCCCGTGCGCTCAGTGCCGACCCGTTCTTCGCCCCGTTCATCGCCGGAATCGAGACCCGGCTCGAGCAGGCCGGGCAGTTCCTGATCCTGCGTTTCGCCCCCGACCGCGCATCCGAGATCGCCGCCTACCGTGAACTGGCGGGCCAGAACCGAGTGGACGGCTTCGTGATCAGCGATCTCCTCGTCAAGGATCACCGACTCGCTCTGCTGGAGAGTCTGCGCATCCCCGCAGTGACCCTGAATCCGGCTCCGGAGGCACACGGCGCGGCCTCGGTCACCCGTGCGGACGAGCCCGGTCTCGTGGCTGCTGTGGAGCACCTGGTGGAACTCGGCCACCGACGCATCGCCTACGTCGGAGGGCCGCTGCGCTACCTGCACGCCGTCCATCGCCAGGACGTCTGGGAGTCCACGATCCGGGCCCACGGGCTTGCACCGGGCCCTACCGTCGAATCCGACTTCACCGCGGCGGGGGGCTCCCACGCGACTGCCCGGCTGCTGGACGCGCCGGAACAGGACCGCCCGACCGCGATCGTCTACGCCAACGACCTCATGGCAGCCAGTGGAATGGCATTAGCCCAGGGACGCGGCCTCCGCATTCCTCAGGACGTGTCGATCGTCGGGTACGACGACACGGAACTGTCCGGCTACCTCTCCCCCTCCCTGACCACGGTGGGAACCGATCCGCTCGCCTGGGGCGCAGCCGCCGTCAACCAGCTCCTTGAACTGATCGCCGGGCATCCGGTGGGCAACCAGGACCTCCTGCCGCCAGAGCTGATCGTGCGGGGCTCGACCGGACCGGCCCCCCGCACCGGTGCGAGACCGTCGTCTTGACAGCGTCGTCCAAACCGGTTTGACTCAGCGATGTACCTCAGCTGCGGCCATCGGGCGGCACTGAACTCTGGAGACAACAATGACGTTGCGCACAACACTTCCGACGTGGGCTGCCCTCGCAGCCCTCACGATGACCGGGATGGCCTCGGCTCCGGCCCAGGCCGAAGTCCCCGACGCCCTTCCCTCGGCCGTCACCACCACCGACCTGACCGACACCACCGCCGACCAGCAGCGATGGCTCTCGGTACCGAACTCCCGCGTGGTGCTCAACCCCTACAACTTCGACAACTCCGGTTCAGAGCTCGCCCAGAACTCTGGCAAGGAGCTCCCGCTGTCCAACGGCTACTACGCCTGGGACAAGGCCATTCGCACCCCGGACATCCTGAGCACCTATGCCGGTGCCACGTCCGCTCCGCCGGAGGCCGCCTTCCAGGACGATTTCAACGATCTGTCCCGCTGGACCGCGAAGGATGTCACCACCGCGGTCGACAACGGCAAAGCCACGATCACCACGACGGGCACCGCCGTCAACAGCTCGTGGGGCTCCCTCATGTCCGAGCCCCTCACGGTGAACCTGGCCACCTACTCCAAGGTCACGATCGTGGTTCCGGCGACCTCGCCCACGGGCGTGGGCAAGTGGTCCCTCAAGATCAACCTCAACGGCAGCGGAGACGACATCGAGGCGAAGGTCCAGGACGACACGACCGCGACCGGGACGTTCACCTATGACCTCGGCACGTTCATGGCCCAGCAGGGACTCACCGGCGTGCAGACCTTCCACCTGCGCCTATGGGCCTCGAACTACGGCACTGGAGCAGGCCAGGTCGGCGCCACCTTCGATTCCATCAAGGTCCACCAGCCCGCCGCGGGCAGCTTCCCCGACGACGGCCAGCTGGTCCAGGCCGCCGACGAGTTCGACAGCACCGGGACCTGGGCCAACACCTCGGCCACGCTGACCACCTCCGGTTCGATCGGGACGGTGACCCGCTCCGACGGAAGCTACGGCTACGTAAGCAAGCAGATCGCCAACGTGAACCTCGCTAGGACACCGATGCTGTCCGTGAAGGTCACGGCCTCAACGGGTGCGTGGGCGATCAAGGTCAGCGACGGCGGAGCCGACATCACCGTGCAGCCCGACGGGTCGGCCACCGGGACATTCTCGTACGACCTCGCCGACCTCACCGGGTGGACAGGCACCAAGACCTTCACCGTCAAGCTCTTCCAAATCGGCAATGGCACCTCAGGGACGGCCACCAGGTACGATCGCCTCTCGGTTCACTCGGGTGGCAGCAGCGCAGCTCTGGCCACGGCGGACACCGTGGACTACACCTGGACCCCGGCCGCGCTCGGGATGAAGGGCACCTATGGGGACGGCACGGTGACCAGTGCGGAGTTCTTCACCGCCGATGACCGCGATGCCTACACCCGGCTACTCACCAGCAACCTGACCGAGAACCTCGTCGTGGCTGGCGTGGCCGAAGCCGCACCGGCGTATGACGCTGGGCAGCACGTCGTCACCGTCCCGGGCGAGTGGGCGACCCGAGCCATCGCGGTCCCTGCGGCTGGGGAGGTCAGGTTCTACAGCTCCAAGTCGGCCTTCCTGTCGGGGAACGGTGCCACGACTTCCCCGACCTCGGCCACCAGGTTCTGGTCGGTCACCCTCCCCGGCACCGGCACCTACGCGATCGGAATCGGCTGGGCCGTCAACGCCGCACAGAATGCCCCGGGGGTCGCGCTCACTGCTGCTGCAGCAAGTGCCACCGCCGCCGCGGTTCCTGCCGCCGCCGCCATCAATCAACAGCACTGGATCGACGCCTGGGACGCCTACCTCGCCAAGACCCCGGTAGTCCAGGACTTCTCGATCCAGCGCGTCGCGACCGGTGGCGTCACGGCTTCCCAGATGGAGCACTTCTACTACAAGGCCTGGATCGGGCTGGAGATGAACGTCCTGCCCGCCACTCCGGAGACCGGCAACGCCTACGCACAGCTCGGAACCGGCAAACCCTCCATGTGGATGAACGGCACGCCGCGCACCAGGAACGTCGCCAGTTGGGACTCCCTGCTGGGCATGCAACAGCTCGTCTTCACCGACCCCGACAACGCCTGGGCCTCCTTCATCGGCATGATGGCCCTCGTAGAGGACGGGGCCGACGCCACGATCCCCAGCAACACTGCATATGGCACCCTCGGTGAGCTCGGCGGCGAGTCGCTGCCGTCCCGCAAGGCCCAGACGGCTTGGATCCTCTACCAGGTCACGGGTGATCAGCAGAAGCTCGAGTCGATCTATGACAAGCTAAAGCTGCACCTGAACTGGGAGAAGTACAATATGCGCTGGGTGCTGGGCAGTCATAACTACCTGGACGAGCGCGACAGCGAGTTCGTGACCTCACTGATCTACGACCTCAAGTACGCCATCAAGATCGCGCAGCAACTGGGCAGCACCGCTGACGTCGCACTGTGGTCGTCGTGGATCCCAGAACTGACCAGCGACTACCAGCAGTGGTTCTTCCCGACCACGCAGGACGGCGACGGCAAG
>JAATES010000153.1 GCA_015655615.1 Actinomycetales bacterium | reverse complement strand
CTCCTCCGCGGCTTCGGCCGCGAACGCGATCCTCGACCACATGCGAGAGTGGACCCAGGGCACGCGAGTCGACGACTGGGTCAGCGTGGGTCTGTTGTCCGCCGGCGAGTACCAGACCCCATCGGGGGTGTTCTGCTCCTGCCCGGCGACCTCCGACGGGCAGCGCTGGGCCGTGGTGCCGCATCTGGAGATCGACGAGTTCTCCCGGCAGCGCATCGATGCGTCCGCCGCCGAGCTCCTGGCGGAACGCGATGCGGTCCGCGCTCTGGGCCTGATCTGACCCGGACGGCGCCGCGACTCAGGCGCGACCGCGGGGCACCCTGGATTCAGCGGAGACGATGGCGAGGACGAGGGGATGAAGACACAGGGGATGAAGACACAGGGGATGAAGACACAGGGGATGAAGACGCAAGGCGGCGCCGCACCGGTACGGGTGGCGATCCGGGTGCGGCCCGGTGCCTCACGTTCTAGCGTCGGCGGCAGCTACGGAGCTGGCGAGGACGCTCGCTTGACCGTGGCGGTGTCAGCCCGCGCCGTGGACGGCGCGGCCACCGAGGCTGTCCTGGTCGCGATCGCCAAGGCGCTGGGCGTCCGCCGCCGCCAGGTCCTGTTGGTGACAGGTCGAACGTCACGGGACAAGGTCATCGAGGTGACCACGGATGACCCTGCCCGGGTCAGGGTGCTGATCGCGCAGCTGCTGGTCGGCTGACCGGGGCCCTCCTGGGTGCCCGGCTCCTGCTGGTTCCGGTGCGCGAGGCGCCTCTCCTGGTGTATTTCTGGCCTGCGGTTAGAATCGTGGGAGCGAGTGCATGGCTCGCGCTGGCAATGACGCCGGATGATGCAACGGAGCACACTATGTCGATAGCGATGACGTCGATAGCAATGACCCCACGGTCACGGGCAGAACGCCATGGCCCGTGGCGACGCCACGCAGCGGTTCTGGCAGCGCTGACCCTGGGTCTGGCTGGGATTCCGGCGGCCGCACAGGCGGCTCCAGGCGATCCCGGGCTTGTCGACCTGGCCCGGACGTCGAGCGCGAGCGCATCCCTGGAAGAGGCCGGCAATCCCGTGGGCGCGGCCATCGACGGGAACGCGAGCACCCGGTGGGCGACCGGGCAGCCCGCAGACGTCGATTCCGCCGTGTGGGACCAGTGGTATCAGCTCGACCTGGGCACGATCTCGGATCTCGACTCCCTCAAGATCGCGTGGGAATACTCCTATGCGGTGGACTACACCATCGAGGTCTCGGATACGACGAGCGCCTGGACCACGGCGAGCACGGTCACCGGCAGCGACGGTGACGAAGACGTGGTGACTCTGCCGGCCGGCACGGCGGGACGCTACCTGCGGGTGCACGCCACGCAGATGCGTCCCAACTATTGGGAGGCCAACCCGCACTATTACGGCTATTCGTTCTATTCCCTGGAAGCCTGGGGAGTCGCATCACAGGGACTTGCGCAATTCGATCAGTCCAGCACGTCCGGAGTGCTCGGATCGACCGTTTCGGTTCCGATCCGCACCAACAAGATCTTCGCAGGCGACACCTCGGTCAAGGTGACCTCCGTAGACGGCACCGCGGTGGCCGGGACGGACTACACGGCAGTGTCGCAGACGATCACCATCCCCGCAGGCTCCACGACGGCGAGCGTGGACGTGACGACCCTCGACTCCGGCCGGGCCCCGGGCGACTACGGGCTCAGCCTGGCCCTGTCCGACCCGTCCTCCGGACTGCTCCTCGGCTCCCGTACCACGACGGACGTCACCCTCACGAGCGTCCCGGCCACCCTGCCTGCGGCCGGTGACTGGACCTCGTTCATCGACTTCGAGGACGGCAACGTGCCGGGATACAACTACGGCGACGGCGAGGAGAACAAGCCCGCGCTGACCGTGATCGATGCCGCACGTCCGGGGTCTGCCGGCAGCAAGTCGCTGAGCGCGCAGATGTCGACGGGGACGAGCTGGGGCGGCTATTTCTATGACTTCCCCGAGTCGAAGAACTGGAAGAAGTTCGACGCCTTCCGGTTCTGGTTCAAGGGAACGGCATCCGGTAAGACCCTGACATACCAGCTCAAGTCAGGCGGCGTGACGTATGAGACCGACTACGTCGACGACAGTTCCGATTGGAAGGCCGTCGAGATCGCCTTCTCGGATCTGCGGAACAAGGACGATGCCACCGACCGCTTCGACAAGACCTCGGTCTCCGGGTACGCCTTCGGAATGAACGGCTTCGGCTCCGGTCAGCTCCTGTTCGACGACTTCCAGGTCCGTGAGTTCGCCGGTGACATCGAGAGCTTCGACCACAGCCCCGTGCTCACCGAGCAGTCCGACCCGGTCGGCATCTACAGCTGGGGCCAGTCGGAGTCCGACGAGCCCACCACGACCTTGACCCTCGATGACAGGAACGGTGCGGCTGAAGCGGCGAACACGGTTCTCGGGGGCAGTTACCAGATCGCCTCCGGAGGCTGGGGCGGGGTCACGCAGAATTTCGCAGAGGCCCAGAACTGGGGGGCGTACCAGGGCATCCGCTTCTGGTGGTATGCCTCGCAGGACTCGAACCCGGCGTCTCCGACGGCAGGTCCGGACATCACGGTGGAGGTCCGCACGGGCCGGACCAGCGGCACCACGGCCGCGCTGTACCAGGCCACGTTCAAGGACAACTGGGGGAGTTCGAGCAGCCGGTGGAAGCTGGTCGAGATCCCGTTCAGCAGCTTCACGGCGCGGACCGACTACCAGCAGGACTGGACGGATGTTCCGGCGGCTCCGGTGCTGGGCAAGGCCTGGGGATGGTCGCTGACATTCCCCGCGGGCACGGCTCAGACAGGGTGGAAGGTCGACGAGATCCAGGCCTATGGCGTCGCCAGCAGCCCGGATGACATCGTGGTGAGCGTGGATCCGGGTATCTCCCTGGTTGACGCAGGCGGATCGGCCGAGGTGGCTATCACCGCCACCTCGGATGACGGGTCGCCCCTGGCCCAGGAGGTGACGGTCACCTACACCACCTCCGGCGGATCGGCCGTGGCCGGGACCGACTACACCACGAGCGCGGGAAGCGTGACCTTCCCGCAGGGCGAGGAATCCGGCAGCACCCAGAGTTTCGTGGTCCAGACAGCTGCCTCGACCGCCGCGTCCGTGTCCAAGGACATCGGGATCAAGCTGACATCGACGGCGGGTGAGGTCGCCGGTGACGGCAAGGTCGTCATCAACGCTCACGATCTGCCGTACCTCGACGACTCGCTGTCCAACGAGGCGCGGGCCGCGGACCTGCTCAGTCGGATGACCCTGGACGAGAAGGTCGGTCAGATGGCCCAGGCCGAACGGCTCGGCCTGGGTGCGGATTCCATCGCGAGTCTCGGCCTGGGTTCCGTCCTCTCCGGTGGCGGGTCGGTGCCGGCCGACAACACTCCGTCGGGCTGGGCCGACATGGTCGACGGATTCCAGACACAGGCGCTGTCGACTCGGCTGCAGATCCCGTTGATCTACGGTGTGGATGCCGTCCACGGCCACAACAACGTCGTCGGTGCCACGATCTTGCCGCACAACATCGGGCTGGGCGCCACGCGAGACCCGGATCTGGTGGAACGGGCGGGTCAGGTCACGGCGACCGAGGTCCGGGCTACCGGGATCCCGTGGACGTTCTCACCGTGCTTGTGCGTCACCCGTGATGAGCGCTGGGGCAGGTCTTACGAGGCCTTCAGTGAGGACCCCGCGCTGGTCTCGCTGCTGGCTGAGCCGGCGGTGGTGGGGCTGCAAGGTCAGGACGCCTCGGATATGTCGAGTGCCGATGAGGTGCTGGCCACAGCCAAGCACTGGGCGGGTGACGGCGGGACCGCCTATGGCTCCGGAAGCGGCGGATACCAGCTGGATCAGGGCATCACGAAGGTCGGCGATGCCGCAGAGCTCAGGCGCCTCTTCATCGATCCCTACCAGCCGGCCATCGACGCGGGTGTCGGCTCGATCATGCCGTCGTACTCGGCCGTGCAGATCGGCGAGGGCCCGATCGTGCGCATGCATGAGAACACCGAGCTGAACACGACCGTCCTCAAGGGCGAGCTGGGATTCGACGGGTTCTTGATCAGCGACTGGGAAGGCGTCGACAAGCTGGCAGGCAGCACGTACGCCGACAAGGTGGCCCGGTCCGTCAACTCCGGAATGGACATGGTGATGGCCCCGTACAACTACGCGGCCTTCATCCAGGCGGTCAAGGACGGCGTGTCCGGCTCCGTGATTCCGCAGACGCGGGTGGACGACGCCGTCAGCCGCATCCTCGTGCAGAAGTTCGCCCTGGGCCTGTTCGACCAGCCCTTCGCTGATCGCACGAACACGGCAGCAGTGGGATCGGCCGAGAACCGCACAGTGGCACGTCAGGCTGCTGCGGAATCCCAGGTCCTGCTGAAGAACGAGGACGACACCCTGCCGCTGACCGCGTCGGAGACGGTCTATGTCGCCGGTTCCTCGGCGGATGACCTGGGCCGGCAGCTCGGTGGCTGGTCGATCTCCTGGCAAGGAGGCACGGGCGACATCACGACGGGCACCACCATCGGCGATGCGCTGGTCGCGGCGTCTCCGGGCAAGGTGACGCTGGGTACGGGGACGGCAGCACCCACCAGCAACTATGACGTCGGAGTCGTGGTCGTCGGTGAGAAGGCCTATGCCGAGGGTGTCGGTGATGTCGGCAATCCGGCGTCCCCCACCATCTCGCTGGAACTCAGCGCCACTGACAAGGCGACCATCGACAACGTCCGTACCAAGGTGGACAAGCTGGTGGTCCTGGTGGTCTCGGGCCGGCCGCAGGTCGTCACCGACCAACTCGGAACCATCGATGCCCTCGTGGCGTCCTGGCTGCCGGGCACGGAGGGTGAGGGCGTGGCCGATGTGGTCTTCGGCAAGGAGCCGTTCACGGGCCGGTTGCCGGTCACCTGGCCGGCGTCGTCATCCCAGGTGCCGATCAACGTGGGGGATGCCGACTACACACCGGCCTACCCGTACGGCTGGGGGCTGCGCACGGATGCACCTCGTGCGCGGCTGCAATCGCTCCTCGGTGAGCTGGCCGCACCGGTGCGGGCCCAAGCTCAGGTGCTGCTCGACGCGCCCGTATGGGCGTCCGACGGGTCGATCGATGACTCGGCGGTGGCACTGCCCTTGCTGCAGAAGATCGCGGCGCTGCTCAGTGATAGTGCGCGATGGTCGCAGGCCGATGTCATCGTGACACTGGCACGCGACCTGGTGCAGGGGTCCGCCACTCCTTCGGCTGCCCAGCTGGCTGCCATCGCGGACTCCGAGCACACGCTGGTGTCCGGTGACGCGGCCGCCGCGGTGCGGGGCCTGGCTGCGGCGGTGGGAGTGACGCTGTCCCCGTCCGACGACGTGCCGTCCGCCGATGCGACGGCCTCCGACCTCAAGGTCAACGGTGTCCCGGTGGCGGGCTTCGCACCGGGCACCACGAGCTACGCGGTGCGGCTCCCGGCGGGCTCGTCCGTGCCGGTGGTCACGGCGACTCCCGCTCAGGTGGCGGGAAGCGTCGTGGTCACGCCCGCATCTTCCTTGCCGGGCACGACGACGGTGGTGGTGACGGCACCGAATGGGACCACGACGACCACCTACTCGGTGAGCTTCACGCTTCAGCCGGGCTCGGCGGCCGTTCCATTCACCCGTAGTGGCTCTGTCGCTGTGACGGGAAGCGCTCGGCTCGGTGGCAGCTTGACGGCGAAGCTCACCGGGGCGGCGCCTGCTCCGGCTGTCGTGACCTACGTCTGGTTGCGTGATGGCTCGCCGATCGCCTCAGCGACGTCGGCGACCTACAAGCCCACCAAGGGCGACGTGGGCAAACGGATCCAGGTGCGGGCAACGCTGCACAAGACCGGCTACGTCGATGCGAAGGTCACGTCCTCGGCCAGGACCATAGCCAAGGCGACCTCCCGGACGAAGATCAAGGTGACGACCAAGAAGGTCAAGGGAGCCCAGCGCATCGTCGTGCGAGTCACCGTCAAGAGCGTGGTCTCGAAGCCGACCGGCACGGTGCGCCTCACCTACGGAAAGAAGGCGGTGAAGGTCAAGCTCAAGGCCTCCAAGAAGGGCAGGGTCACGGTGACACTGCCCAAGGCCACACGCGGCACCTACAAGATCAAGGCCAAGTATCGCGGCAGCGCCACGGTCGCGAGGTCGGCGTCGAAGGCGAAGACCGTACGGGTCCGATGAGGTGCCCGGTGTGCTCGGCGACTCGACGGCGGGTCGCCGAGCACACCGCGGATCAGGCTACTGAGGCGACCAATGCAGCCTGGAACTTCGCCGAGTCCGTCTTGCCGGATACGAAGTCAGCCACCGCCTCGCCGATCTTGTTCGAGACGGTGGTGGATGCCGCGGCGCCGTGCGCCAAGGAGGAGACGATCTCGTCCGAGGCGAAGTCCTTGATGGCCGACTGCTGGTAGACGCTGAACTGCGTCGCATCCGCGTCCGTGCGGGCCGGGATCGACCCCTTCGCCTTGTTGAAGGCCAGCTGCCCCTCGGGGCTCGCGATGGTCTCGAGCCAGGCCTTGGCGCCCTCAGGGTGTGGAGCCCCTACCGGCAGGGTGAACGAGTCGGCGAGGAAGTCGAAGACTCCATCGGTGCCGGGCACGGGGAACGAGGTGAAGTCGGTGCCGTACTTCTTGCCGTCGGCCTCGAACTGGGCCACGGCCCAGTCGCCCATCACATTGAAGGCGGCCTCACCCTTCTCCACCAGCAGCGCTGCTGCCGGCCATTCCAGGTCGTCGCGGTCGTCGTTGCTGTAGGAGACCAGGGTCTGGAAGTCGGTGATGGCCTTGGTGACATCCGAGCCGGCCCAGTCGGTCGAGCCGTCCCACAGGCCGGAGTAGTCCTTGGCTCCGAGCTCGGAGAGCAGGACGACCTCGAACAGCTGCACCTGGGTCCAGGTGGTGCCCAGGGACAGGGGGATCTTTCCGGACTTCTTCACCTTGGCCAGCGCGGCGATCCAGTCGTCGATGGTCGCGTAGGTGGCCTTGGGGTCGACTCCTGCGTCCTTGAGCACCGCAGGGTTGGCCCACACCACGTTCGCGCGGTGGATATTCGCCGGGATCGAGTAAATGCGGCCCTTGACCGTGAGGCGGTCGATGAGGTCCTTCGGAAAGGCATTGCGAAGCCCGAACTCGTCATACAGTGCAGAAAGGTCCTGGACCTGACCATTCTTGATGTAGTCGGTCAATTCCGCACCGGCGTGTGCCTGGAAACTGTCGGGAGGATCATTCGCGAGCAGCCTGTCGTTGAGGACATCCTTGGCATTCGACCCTGCCCCGCCGGCGACGGTGGCATTGACGAACTCCACCGTGGGGTGCTGGGTCTTCATGACCGCGATCAGCGCGTCGAGTCCTGCTTTCTCAGAGCCCTCGGCCCACCAGGTGAAGACTTCGGTCTCGACGGTGGTCTGCGCGCTGTTGCTGCTGTCGCCGCTGGAGCTGCTGCACGCCCCAAGGCTGAGTGCCAGGCCGACCAGGGCCACGGCTGCTCCGCTGAGTGATAGGCCTCTACGCATGCTCGTCCTCCACACTCGTCGACGGCGCATACCTGGTGGTGCGTGGCTGGGCGGAGCGCCTGTGGTGATCACACTCCCGGGTTTTATCGGACCGCGAGCGTCATGATGCTATCACGCAGATTTGCCGATTCTCGGGCCGATCTCCGTGCCGTTCCGGGCTGGTATTCGCGGGACTCAGCGGAAGACCACTGTCCTTTTGCCGTTGAGGAGCACCCGGTGTTCGGCATGCCACCGCACCGCACGTGCCAGCACCCGGCGTTCCACGTCCTGGCCGAGTGCCACCAATGCCTCAGAGGAACGGGAATGGTCCACTCGCTCCACGTCCTGCTCGATGATCGGCCCCTCGTCCAGGTCGCCTGTGACGTAGTGCGAGGTCGCCCCGATGAGCTTGACGCCCCGGTCATGCGCCTGATGATAGGGGCGCGCTCCCTTGAAGCTGGGAAGAAAGGAATGGTGGATATTGATGATCTGTCCCGGAAGGCTGTGGCACAGGTCGTCCGAGAGGATCTGCATATATCGCGCCAGGACCACGAGCTCGACGTCGAGTGCGGCGACCAGCGCCAGCAGTGCGGCCTCGGCCTCCGCCTTGGTGGCTGCGGTCACCGGCAGGTGGTGGAACGGCACGCCATAGAACTCCGCCAAGGACTGCAGGTCGGTATGGTTGCCGACCACTGCCGCGATGTCGATGGGAAGGCTCTCCGAGCGTTGCCGGAACAGCAGGTCATTGAGACAGTGCGCCGCCGTGGACACCATGATGATGGTGCGGATCGGGCGTCCGGACTCGTCGAGTCGCCACGTCATGTCGTAGTCG
>JAATES010000373.1 GCA_015655615.1 Actinomycetales bacterium | reverse complement strand
TTGACCTCGGTGCCGCCGTACTTGCTGTAGATGACCTTGTCGCCCACGGCGACGTCAACCGGGACCCGGTTGCCGTTGTCGTCGATGCGACCCGGACCCACGGCCAGGACCTCGCCCTCCTGGGGCTTCTCCTTGGCGGAGTCGGGAATGACCAGACCGGAAGGTGTGGTGACCTCGGCGTCAAGAGTCTTGACGACGATCCGGTCCTCGAGGGGCTTAATGGAGACCGACACTGCGGACCTCCCCTTTCGAGTTGAGTACAGATGGACACAGATGCTCACCCGTGCGCTGGGGTCCGTCGTCGCGGTGCCGTACCCAAGCGGGTTCGCAAGCGCCACCGGATGCTGAACGAGAAGTTCGTCGCATCACCCGGCGGCCTGCCTCCAGGCTATGACGCCGTTAGCACTCGGTCAAGGCGAGTGCTAGAAATCCGCCACGGGCATGCGCCGTGAACGGCACCTCCGCATGGACCGGGATCGTGATATGAAGCTGCATCGTCAGGCTGCCAGCGTCCCGGAGAGGCGAGCTCGCGGATCGACACCTGCTGCTGCAGGTCAAGGCCGGCCACCGGCCGCAGCGAGCCTGACGATGTCGTAGGCCAGGTGAAGGTCGGCTGCTCCCATCGACACCGGGGTGCGCGGGCTCTCCTCCCCTGCGATGCAACGCGCCCAATGGGCGAGCTCCCGGTGGAAGGCCGACTCATAGGTGCCGATCGTGATCGACTCACTCGCCCCGCCGCGCACGTCCGACCACTGCGAGACCACGCCCCGTTCGTGTGGCAGGTAGGGATTCGGAAACTCGATCCGCGCCACCCGGTCGTCACCGTGGATCGATGCCCATTCGTCCCACCACGGATACGTGGTCCCTATGCCCACGGTGAGGTCGCAGAGAATCCCGCGTTGCGTGAGCACAGCAGCGCGGACGCTGTCGTCGCGGTCGCCGTGGGCGAAGAGCACCTCGGTCACGGCACCGAACGCGCCGCGCAGAACAGCGAGGTCATGACTGCCGAGCATCACCAGGTTGTGCAGCAGCCCGTGTCGGTCGGCGGCCTGCGGCCCGAGGGCGTCACGGATGTCCGACTCGATCTGTGCGGAGGTCGCGGCGAGCACCGCCGGGTCGATGTCGGTTCCGCGACTGACGTCGAACAGGCCGTGGTGCCGGTCGAAACGGCCTGCGAGATTGTGGACCTGGGCGGCCCGCGCGCGATCGATCTGATCGGCCACGGCACAGAATCGCTCGAATGCCTCGTCGTAGACCTTCATGTACCCCACGAGCCCCACCACGCCCGCGTCCTCGACCGCTGCGACGATCCGGTCGGCCTGTGCCGGGGTGAAGGCGAGCGGCTTCTCCACCAGCAGATGCTTGCCCGCAGCCGCAGCCGCGACGGTGATCTCGAAGTGCTCATAGGTCGCCACGATCACCGCGTCGACCGCATCGTCGGCCAACAGGTCGCGATAGTCGAGGTAGGTGTGCTGAGGCTGAAATCTGGCCGCGACGTGATCCAGGTTGCGTTGGGAGATGTCACACGCCGCCACCAGCTCGAACTCGGGCATCGCCGCGATATTTGGCAGGTGCATGACCTGCGAGATCTCGCCACAGCCGATCACCCCGACCCGGATCGGCGCCGTCACTGCCCGGCTCCCGCTGCGTCCCGTCCCGGGGCGACCGGTGCGGTCAGGAGCAGGCCGAGCTCGCCGGTGAAGTAGGCGATGGAGTCCAGACAACTCTGCTCCGCCGTCTTGCGCGCGGTCATGTCCAGCTCCAGGATCACCGGACCGTCGAACTCTCCAGCGAGCAGCACCTCCGTCACCGAGCGAAAGTCGACCAGGCCCGCACCGAGCTCGCAGAACGCCTCATACCGGGCCCTGCCGGACAACCGGTCCGCATCCAACGTGTCCTTGAGATGCACGTACCTGACGACAGACAGATAGTCGCGCAACACCGCCACCGGATCGCTGTGGGTCTGCTGCAGGTGCGCCGTGTCCACGCACAGCCCGACCAGATCGGTGTCGACCACGTCCATCATGCGGTCGAGCTGGCCGCGGGTCTCCACGAAGGTGTCGATGTGCGGGTGATAGACCAGCATCAGGCCCTGATCTGCGGCGATCTGGCCGACTCTGGTCAGGGCTGCACCGAAATCGCGATACTCCTCGCGACTGTGGTCCTCACCGGGGGCAGCACTGGGACCGCCGCCCACCACGAGGTGCCGGGAACCGGCTGCCGTCAGGAACCGGCACAGCACCTCGAACTGGTCGAGCTCTCGTCCGAAGGTCATGTCGTTGATGTACTCGGCATTGACATAGAGCGATGACAGCTGGATCCCATGGGTCCGTTCGGCCCGCGAGAACACCGCGAGCCGTTCGAAGAACCGGGTGTCTGTCATGACGTTGACCGGCGGGCGCGGCCCGAGGCCCATGTACTGCCGGGTGAAGGTGTCGTCGAGCGTAGTCGAGGCCAGCACCTCGAACATGCTGAATCCCTGGGCGGCCAGGAATGCCAGCGCTGCATCGTTGTCCTTGCCTGCGAGGTCCCAGCTGTTCAGGTGATAGCCCACGTTGAATCGTTGCGCTCTAGAGCTCGAAACTGTCGTTCCCACGGTCATGCCTCCGCATTCGTCGTCGTGATGCCGATGTGCTCACGGATGATCGGACCAGCTGCGGCAACCGGCTTGTCGACCACCTCGACCGCCTCACGGAGCCGCCGCGCCGCCGCCTGCCAGGATTCCTCCGAATGACAATGCAGGACGCACAATGCGGCGCTGTGCGGATCGACCGCATCGCCGATCTGCGCGAATTCCGTGAAGCCCACCGTGAGGTCGATCTCGCCGCCGG
>JAATES010000362.1 GCA_015655615.1 Actinomycetales bacterium | reverse complement strand
TCCAGCGCCGACGCCTCCACAGACGGCCCGTCGGCCTTGACATAGACCTGACCGGCCTCGACCACGGGCAGGTCACTGGAGCGGACCAGCCCCGACGTGGGGATGCCCGCGCAACCCGATACGAGCGCGAGGCCGCTGAGCGCGACGATGACGTTCGCCACCGCCCGCCCAAGATGCGACAAAGTCACGAACCCTCCTCGGCAACCACCATGCGCGGCACGACGCTCGGACCATTGACGGGGGGTTCGGGCCACCGCGCCACAGGCTCATCATCCTCATCGCTGAACACGTCCAGTGGAAGCGGTGAGGCCGTGAGCGTCATTCCGGCTCGGCGAGGCAAGGTCAACCGGAACAGTGCGCCCTCCCCCGGCCGGCCTGCGGCCTCCAGCCATCCGCCGTGCAGCAGCGCGTCCTCCAACGCGATGGACAGACCCAGTCCGGTTCCGCCCGTGGTGCGCGCCCTGGCGGGATCGGCCCGCCAGAAGCGGTCGAAGACCCGATCAGCCTCCTCGGGAGTGAGGCCGACTCCGTGGTCCCTGACGGTCACCGCCACCGCCTGAGCATCCCCCCGCAGCACGACCTCCACGGGCCCTCCCTCAGCATGCTCGATGGCGTTCGACAACAGATTGCGCAGAATCCGCTCGACGCGCACGACGTCGATGTCAGCAGTCTGAGCGGCCTGCCCCAGGTCCACCGTCAAAGGCACCTGCTTGCGATCTGCCAGCGGCCGAACGCCGTCCACCGTCGTCTCGATCACGACCCGCAGATCCCGGCTCTCGGCATCGAGCATGGCGGCACCCGCATCGAAGCGGCTGATCTCGAGCAGCTCGCCCAGCAGGGCCTCGAACCTGTCGAGTTGCATCGACATCAACTCAGCTGAGCGCTGCACCGGAGCGTCGAAAGTCTCCCGAGCATCGTACAAAAGCTCACTAGCCATTCGTACGGTCGCCAAGGGTGTCCGTAGTTCATGCGAGACGTCGGAGACGAATCGTCGCTGAAGAACGGACAGCGTCGCCAGGCGCTCGATCTGTTCCTGCAGGCTCTCCGCCATCGCGTTGAAGGAGCGCCCCAAGGCGGCCAGCTCGTCGTCACCACGCACGGCAAGGCGTTCGCCGAGATGCCCGTCGGCAAGCCTCTCAGCCGCCGCGGACACCGCCACGACCGGGCGCACGACCTGGCGGGTCACCATCCAGGTGATGGCGCCCAACACGAGGACCAGCACCCCGATCGCCACCGCAAGCACACGCTGGATGAAGGTGAGGGTCTGCTGCTCAGGTTGCAGCGAGTAGAGGAAGTAGAGCTCGAAGCCGCCCGCCACCGGCAGGTCCACCGTCGAGCCGACGACCAGACCCGGCTCGGGGCCGCCCTCCAGGGGAATCGACACCGACTGCCAATGCTGCTGGCCCGGGCCCGCCACGACTGCAGCGCGCAACTCGCCCGTGATGGCGACGCCGAGGTCCTGGTCAGTGGAGATGTCGTTGACCGACACCGAGGGGGATGTCGAGCCCAGTGCCCTCCACAGGAACACGTCGCGCTCGCCCGACGCTCCGGATTGAAGAGAGGCCAACGTGTCCTTGAGGAGTTGCTGCACCTGCGTGCTGTTCGATGCCGTGGACGAGTTGAACGTCGACTGCGCACCCGCGATGGACCGCGCGCTCTCGCTGACCAGGGAGTCCACCCGCTGGTCGAAGATCCCGTCTCGGATCGTCGTCGACAGGAACGCGCTGAGCAGGACCAGCGACGCGAGGGTGACTGCGAGCGTCGCGACGACCACCCGGAGCCGGAGTGAGGTCCGCCAGGCGCCGGAGAGCGCCTGCAGCCGGCGGCTCACCCGAGCCACGACGTCACCCCGCCGGCTCATGACGGGCTGGCGCCCGCCCGGTAGCCGACACCGCGGACTGTGACCACAATCTGAGGGTTCTCGGGGTCGTGCTCGATCTTCGACCGCAGTCGCTGAACGTGGACGTTGACCAGGCGCGTGTCCGCAGCATGGCGGTAGCCCCACACCTTCTCCAGCAGCTGCTCACGCGAGAACACCTGCCAAGGCTTGCGGGCCAGCTCCACCAGCAGATCGAATTCGAGCGGAGTCAGCGCCAATTCCTGTTCACCGCGGGTCACCTGGTGTCCGGTGACGTCGATCACGAGGTCGCCTATGGTGAGCTGCTGCACGACGTCGTCATCGTGGCGGCGCAGCCGGGCACGGATCCGTGCCACCAGCTCACGCCGTTTGAACGGCTTCACGACGTAGTCGTCGGCGCCAGACTCCAGCCCGGCCACCACGTCCAGGGTGTCCGTCTTCGCGGTCAGCATCACGATCGGCACCGCGGACTCGGCCCGGATGCGGCGGCACACCTCCACACCGTCGATTCCTGGCAGCATGACGTCCAAGAGCACCAGATCCGGGGCCACTGCCCGGAACTTCGCCACGGCGGCATCACCGTCTGCACAGAAGCTCAGGTCGAAACCCTCAGCGCGGAGCACGATGCCGATCATCTCCGCGAGGGCGGTGTCGTCGTCCACCACAAGAATGCGAGGCTTCATGGCGTCATCTTGCCACCTCTGGCCTCCGGCGGTCCCGATGGCGCGTCAGTTGATGCGACTCGATGTCACGGAATCATCGATCAGTTCGCAGTCGGACGTGGCACGATGACAGATGATGCTGTGGACGCGCCGTAGTGCGTGCACCGCAGCCCGCGCATCACCCATGAGACCCAGGACCGCCGGGAGCCCGGCACCGACCGCAGAACGGATGCCGCCGCCATGACCCAGACACCAGGCGACGATGCTTCCCGCGACTGGGGGCAACCGGCTGACATCCCCGACTCTCGACCCGTACCGAAGTACGGCCAGTACGCACCTGCTCCCGGCGCCGGAAACCCGCCGGATGCGTACGGGCCGCAGTACGGCCAGCCGCAGTATGGCCAAACGCAGTACGGCCAGCCTGGCCCTCCCAATCCGCCCGGGCTAGGCGCGCCCCGGGTCGGACTCGGCTCACGGCCGGGGATCATCCCGTTGCGCCCGCTGAGCCTGGGCGAGATCCTCGACGGGGCCTTCAACGCGATACGCCGGTTCCCGAAGGTGACCCTGGGTCTCACCCTGCTGGTCGTCGGGATCTGCGTCACCGGGTCCACTGCGCTCGGGGCCGCCGTCATGCCATGGGTCTCCGCGCAGTTCGGTCCCTGGGAGACGGGCTCGACCGACACCGACCTGGCACTGGGTGGCCTCAGCACCGTCGACGTCTACGGCATCGCGCTCTTCAGCGGTCTCGGTATGGCGCTCGCCTCGATCATCGTCTCAGGTGTCCTGGTCTATGCCATCGGCCAGATCACCCTGGGCCGCAGGCCGTCCCCCACCGAGGTGTGGCGCAAGGTGCGTGGACGTCTGCTCGGCCTGATCGGCGTCTCGCTGCTGACCGGGCTGCTGGTCGTCGTGGTGCTCTCAGTGCCGTTGCTGATCGTCTGGCTCGGCATCGCGCAGGAGGCCACGGCGATCATCGTCACCGGCGTGATCCTGTTCCTGCTGGCGTGCGTGGCGGCGTTCGCCCTCTCGATCATGTTGAGCCTCGCCCCCTCCGCGCTCGTGCTGGAGGAGATCGGCATCGGCCTTGCCCTGCGACGCAGCTGGCGGCTGGTCCGGTCGTCCTTCTGGCGGATCCTCGGGATCACTCTCCTGACCGCGGTCATCGTCGGCACGGTTCAGCAGATCGTGGGCATTCCCCTCACACTGGTCGCCACCGTCGTGGGGGCGACCACGGAGTCAGGGACGTGGTACCTGGTCCTCACCACCGTGTCGAGCGTCCTGTCCTACACGATCGGCGCGGCCTTCACGGGCAACGTGGTCGCCCTGCTCTACCTCGATACCCGTATGCGCCGCGAGGGACTTGACGTCCAGCTGGCCGCAGCGGTCCACGAGGGCCGATGATCACCGATCTCCCCCTCACCCCCGATTCCCCCACAGCGCAACGCTGGGCCAGGGATGAGCTGGCCCAGAACATCTACCACCCGCGTCAGAATCCGGTCGAGTGGCTTCTTGCGAAGATCACCGGGATCTTCGACCGGCTCAGCGGAACCGATCAGGCAGGGAATGCCGCGGTATGGATCGCCGTAGCGCTGCTGCTGGCCGCGATCGTCATCGCCATCGTGGTGATCGGACCGATGCGCCGGCGGCGCGCCGCGACGATGCCCGGGACCGAACTGGTCTCGCCCGACCTGACCGCTGACGACCTGCGCCAGCTCGCGCGGGAGGCCTTCGCCGCGCAAGACTGGACGCGCGCGACCCTGCTCGCCTACCGCGTCCTGGTCCAGTCCAGCATCGAGCGCACGATCCTCCCACCGCTTCCAGGGCTGACCGCGCATGAGGCCTCGGCCGGCATCGCCCGCCTCGTCCCGGACCTGGGCCAGGAGGTGGTCAGCGCAGGCGCCACCTTCGACTCGCTCGTCTACGGAGGACAACACGCCTCCCGCTCTCAGGCCCAGACCATGCTCGCCCTCGACCAGGAGCTCGCTCGGACGCGCCCGGTCTTCAGCACCGAGCCGGACCAGGGGCAGGCCACCGCCATCCTGAGCGGCAGGTCGACGCTGAACGCCACCGATTCAGGAAGTCCGGTGGGCCGATGAGCACCATGATGCCTTCCGACACGACACCCCGCAGACGCACCCGCTGGCGCGAGTCACGGGGCTGGCGCGTGTCGCGGGGCTGGCTCGCGGTGGCCGCAGTGGCGGTCCTCTTCACCATCGTCCTCATCGCCTCGCGGACCCAGACCTCAGGGGTGCCACTCGCTCCGGACAATCCCGGCCAGAACGGTGCGCGGGCACTGGCTCAGATCCTGGGTCGCGAAGGCGTGCAGATCAGGTCCGTGCGCACCGTCGCGGAGGCCTCCGAGGCGGCGGATCAGGCCGCAGGAGCGGCCACGGTGCTGGTCGCCGGTGACTTCGGGATGACCGGAGCGCAGGCCCGCCAGCTCCAGGGGATCAGCGAGACGACCGTGCTGCTCGCTCCCCAGGCGGACCTGCTCACCACGCTGGTGCCCGGGGCCAGCTACGTCACCAGGACGACAGCGAGTGGGCCGATCGCCGCCCAGTGCGCGGACCCGGACGCAACGGCCGCAGGCAGCTTGTCCGAGACCGGTTCCGGACTGTCCACCGCATCCGCCACGGCCACCCCGTGCTTCGTCGTCGACGGCGGTGCGGCGATGGTACGTGACGGCGCCGTCACTGCGCTGGACTCCGCACTCCCCTTCACCAATGCGCACCTGGCGGCCGACGGCAATGCGGCACTGGGCCTGCGGCTGCTGGGCGCGCAGCCGACGCTGATCTGGCTCGTGCCCGACCGCGTGGCCATGCAAGAGGTCACCGCGATCGAGCATGAGGATGCCCGGCGGTGGATCGGCCCGGCCGTGTGGGTGCTCATCGTGTCACTGGGCCTGGCCGTCTGGTGGCGCGGACGCCGGCTGGGCGCCCTTGTTCCCGAGCCCATGCCGGTGGTCGTGCACAGCAGTGAGTCGACCGTCGGCCGCGCCCGGCTCTACCGCCGGTCACGGGACACCGGGCACGCGGCAGCCCTGCTGCGTGCCGGAACCGTGACTCGCATCGCCGCCCGGATCGGGCTCGACCGCAGCACCTCGCCCGCGGCAGTCGTCGAGGCCATCAGCGTGGCCAGCGGGCGCCCTCCCTCCGCCGTCCACGACCTGCTCTACGGCCCCGCCCCCGCCAGTGCGACGGAGCTCGCCCTGCTGACCACAGAACTCGACCACCTGTCCCGAGAGGTTCGCCGACCATGACCGAGATCACTCCGCCCGCCACCTATCCCGCCCATGCCTCCCCGGAGTCGGCCTCCGACCCGGCTCTGGTGCGACTCGCCCAGGTGCGTTCCGAGGTCTCCAAGGCCGTCGTCGGCCAGGACGGCGCCGTCACCTCGTTACTCATCGGATTGCTCTGCCGCGGGCACGTGCTGCTCGAAGGCGTGCCCGGCGTCGCCAAGACGCTGCTGGTCCGCACCCTTGCCGCAAGTCTGGACCTCGGCACCAAACGCGTGCAGTTCACCCCCGACCTCATGCCCGGGGACATCACCGGGTCTCTCGTCTACGACGCACGTGCGGCAGAGTTCTCCTTCCGGCAAGGCCCGATCTTCACCAACCTGCTGCTGGCGGACGAGATCAACCGCACCCCGCCGAAGACCCAGTCCGCCCTTCTGGAGGCCATGGAGGAGCGTCAGGTCTCCACCGACGGGGTCTCACGACCGCTTCCGGACCCCTTCATCGTGATCGCCACGCAGAACCCTGTCGAATACGAGGGCACCTACCCGCTGCCCGAGGCTCAGCTCGACCGGTTCCTGCTCAAGGTGACCCTGCCGATTCCCGAGCGTGCCCTCGAGGTCGAGATCCTGGCGCGGCACGCAGCGGGCTTCAACCCCCGCGACCTGAGCTCGGCCGGAGTCAGCCCGGTCGCCGGGATCGACGACCTCGCGACGGCACGACGGCACGTCGCCGAGGTCTCCGTGACCCCTGAGGTCCTCGGATACATCGTCGATCTGTGCCGGGCCACCCGGCATTCACCGTCCCTGTCCCTGGGCGTGTCTCCTCGGGGCGCGACCGCGCTGCTGGCCACCTCGAAGGCCTGGGCCTGGCTCAGCGGCCGGTCCTTCGTCACTCCGGACGACGTCAAGGCGCTGGCTCACCCCACGCTTGCGCACCGGATCTCACTGCGCCCCGAAGCCGCACTCGAAGGCGTCAGCGTCGCCACCGTGCTGAACACCGTCCTGGCCACCGTGACGGTCCCGCGATGACGGTCATCGCTCGCTCAGCCGGGTCCTCCCCCTGCCGTCGAGCGGCACGAGCGCCATGGTGATCACCGGGCGGCTGGTCGTGCTCGGTGTGGCGGGGGTCCTCCCCGTCCTCGTCCGACCCGAGGCCAGCACGGTGGCGTGGTGGTTCGTCGTCCTGATGGTGCTGGCCGGGACGGACGCGCTCCTGGCCGGGTCTCCTCGGCAGGTCCGGCTCGTCCGGGAGGTGACCCCGACCGTGCGACTGCACGAGTCAGCGAGCTCGGTGCTACAGGTGCGCAGCACCGGACGTCGCAGGCTTCGCGGTGTGGTGCGAGACGCCTGGGTGCCCACCGCCGGTGCAGTCCACAACCGGCATCCCCTCCGGCTCCGCCCCGGCGACGGCAGCCGCCTCGTGACGCCGTTGCTGCCCGCGCGCCGCGGTGACCTCCCCGCCGGAGATGTCACGATCCGCAGCCTGGGTCCGCTCGGGATCGCCGGGCGTCAGGCTTCGCACGATCTGGCCGGCACCATTCGCGTGCTGCCCGAATTCGCCTCACGCCGGCATCTGCCCAGCCGGCTCGCCCGGCTGCGGGAGATGGATGGCAGGGCAGCCGTTCAGATCCGCGGCGAAGGGACCGAGTTCGATTCGCTCCGCGACTATGTGATCGGCGACGACGTGCGCTCCATCGACTGGCGCGCCACGGCGCGCCGCACTGAGGTCGTGGTGCGCACCTGGCGCCCGGAGCGCGATCGCCGGGTCCTCATCGTGCTCGACGTCGGCCGCACCAGTGCCATCCGGGTCGGCCAGGGCACCCGGCTGGACGCCGGGATCGAAGCCGCCCTGCTGCTCACCGCCCTCGCCTCCCACGCCGGGGACCGCGTCGAGCTGGTGGCGTACGACCGGGCCGCGAGGGCCCGGGTCACGGCCGTGTCCGGCTCCCGCGTGCTGCCCACCGTCGCGGAGGCGCTGTCGGGGGTTTCCGAGACGCTCATCGAAACGGACTGGACCTCGCTGGTGACCTGGGTACGCACCCATCAGTCGCAACGCTGTCTCGTCGTGCTCCTCACGGGGCTGGAGCCGTCAGTCGTGGAGGAGGGCCTGTTACCCGTCATCGGCGAGCTCACCTCGCATCACCGGGTCGTCCTGGCCTCCGCCCGCGCAGACAGCGTGGCAGACGCGGCAGGCATGCCGGCACCAGACGACGCGTACGACCGCGCCTCGCGCGAACGCGCCGATCTGGACCGTGCGGCCGTCGCCGAGTCACTCAGTCGCGCAGGGGTCCGGGTGATCGAGGGCGAGGGCCCTGACCTGGCACCGCAGCTCTGCGATGCCTACCTGACGTTGAAATCTGCTGGCATGCTATGACGACACCGTTTTCGCTCCTGCGCCGTGGAGGATCCCATGACCCGTCCCACCAATCCTGAGCCCCGCCCCGAGCCGACTCGGCGCGAACGCCGGAACAGGCGCGTCGCGATCGTGGTGATCGCTGCCCTGGTGCTCGCGATCGCGCTGCCCGCGATCTTCTTCGTCTTGAGCTGACCCGGCCAGAGTCCTCAGCCGGCCCTCCACGTCAGCCCGCGTAGCGCAGCGTGTAGCCAGCCTGGAACTCGTCCAGATCGCCGGACTCCCCTGCGTCGACCGCGCGTCGACCGAAGACCCCCGTGTAGGCGATCAGCAGACCGAGTGCCACGGCGCCGATGGCGATCTTGAGCCAGGCGGGGAGTGCCGATCCCGTCACGAAGCCCTCGACCACGCCTGACAGCAGCAGGGTGAGCGTCAGACCGATCGCCAGCGTGAACAGCGCCCTGCCCTCCTGTGCGAGGGCCTGCGACCGGGGCCGGGGTCCCGGGCTGACCATGGTCCAGAAGAGCTTGAAAGCAGCACCGCCCGCGATGAACACCGAGGTCAGCTCCAGCATTCCGTGTGGCAGGATCAGACTGAAGAAGCGACCCAGCTCGCCATAGGCGGACATCAGACCGGCCACGGTACCGACCCCGATCGCATTCTGCACGAGGATCCACACCGGCCACACCCCGCTGATCCCGAACGCGATGCACTGGGCCGTGATCCACGCGTTGTTGGTCCACACCTGCGAGGCGAACCCGAATCCGGGCTGGTAGTAGTCGGCGAACTGGTGGTCGACATACTCCTGGCGAGCCTCAGGCGAACCGACCGAGGCCAAGCCTTCCGGGGTCGTCGCCACCCACACCGCGACCAGCGCCGCGATCACGATGGTGCTTCCCGCCACGGCCAGCGTCCACCACCGGACCCGGTAGAAGGCTGCGGGAAGCGACACGGCGAAGAACCGTGCGACGTCCGACCACGACGGCTCCCGGCTGCCGGTGATCCGGGATCTTGCACGCATGAGCATGTCGGAGAGCTCCGAGATGAGATCCGGATCGGCCGCAGTCGAGCGCACCGTCGACAGATGCGTGGCCACGGTCTGATAGAGCCGCACCAGTTCGTCGGCCTGCGGACCGGTGAGGCTCCG
>JAATES010000098.1 GCA_015655615.1 Actinomycetales bacterium | reverse complement strand
TCGACCCTCGCCTTCCGGCACGCGCTGCTGCGCTCGGCGGTCGAGGCTGTCGTCGGCACCGACACCGTGGCCCAGCTGCACCGACGAGCGGCACGGCTGCTCGCGGACGGGATCGAGGTCCGCGTGCCTGGCGCGCCTGAGACGGGCCCCCTGGGCGTCCGCAGCGACGTCGCCGGCGCGGCCGCGCACCTGCTGGCAGCCCCGGGCACAGGGGACGCGTGGGCGGTGGCGGTGCTGCGGCGGGCAGCGGCCCAGGCCATGGCCTATGCCGCGCCGCGCTCCGCGGTTGCGCTCCTGTCCCGCGCGGTCGAGGAACCAGCGGGTCCCGCCGACCTGCCGGAGCTCTTGCTCGCTCTGGGTCAGGCCCAGATGCGGATCTTCGACCCTGCCTGCGTGGAGACGTTGCGCCGTGCGGAGTCGCTCGTCGTCGATCCCGTGCGGCGCGTGCCGTGTTCCCTCGCCCTGGCGACCGCGTACAGCTTCGCGGGCCTGCACGACCTGGCGTCGGGCACGCTCGCTGCCGCCTACGAGGTCGTCGCGGGCACCGACCCGGAACTCGAGCTCGTCGTGGAGGCGGCGTGGGCCGCCGTCGGGCTGCACGTGCCCGGACAGGTCGCGGCGACCCGTCGCAGGCTGGCGCGGCGTGGTGAGCTTCGAGGCCGCACCGCCGGGGAGCGGCTGCTCCTCGTCCAGCAGCTCGCCGTCGCGGTGGGCACCAACCAGCCCGCGTCGGCCATCCGCTCCTTCGCGCACCGGGTGGTCGGCCCCTGGGACAGCCCGGAGCAGTACCCCGAGAGCGGCGACTGGGTGTGGCCACGGCTGTTCCTCGCTCGGGTCGGCGACCACGACGAGGCCCGTCGTCTCGCCACCGAGGGGCTCGACCGGGCGCAGGCCGACGGATCGGTCGCCGGGGTGGTCGCCGCGAGCTTCGTCATGGCGTTCAACGAGCTCGACGCGGGCGCGCTGCCCGAGGCAGAGGCCTGCTACCGGGCGATGATCGACCACGGCACGGCCGTGGACGGGGCCGACCCGGCGGGCAGCGGCAGCGTCCTGATCGACACCCTCGGGCGGGGCGGGCTCGCGCAGTCGCTCGTCCTGCAGGGGCGCGTCGAGGAGGCCGTCGATGTTCTCGACGCCTTCCCCGTGGCGCTGCCCGCCAGCACACCCCTCAACGGCGCGATGATGGTGTGGATCGCGCGGTCGCTGGTGCGTCAGGCGCAGGGGGACCACGCCGGTGCACTGGCTGCGGCCGAGCGGGTCGGACAGCTGCTCTCCGAGCTCATGATCGACTCGCCCACCTGGTTCCCGTGGCGGGTGCTGGCCGTCGAGGCGCTGCGCTCGATGGGCCGGACCGACGAGGCACGCCTGCGCGCCGACGAGCACCTGGCGCAGTGCGAGCGCAGCGAGGTGCCGCACCTGGTGGGCGAGGCCCTGTGCCTGGCGGGCTCCGTCGCGGCGGACCCCGCACAGGGGCTCGCGCTCGCGGCGAGGGGCGTGGCGCTGCTCGCGAGCACCACCGCACGGTTGCGCGTCGGCAACGCCTCGCTCGTCTACGGGTCGATGCTGCGGCGGGCCGGTCACCGGGTCGAGGCCCGCGGGCACCTGCGCACCGCCGTGACGGTCCTGACCGGTTGCGGGGCCGCCGCCGCCGCACGGTTCGCGCAGGCGGAGCTCGTGGCGGCCGGCGGGCGGCACGTCGCTGGTGCGGGTCGGCCCCGGCTCACGCCGAGCGAGCACCGAGTCGCGGAGCTCGCCATCGCCGGGCTGGGCAACCGTGAGATCTCGGCGCGGCTGTACGTGACGCGCAAGACCGTCGAGACCCACTTGTCCGCGGTGTACCGCAAGCTCGCGATCGAGGGGCGAGACCAGCTGCGGCCGGAGCACCTGGATGGCGGGGCGGACGCGGCGGGGGCGCCTGGCGCCGAGCGGTGACGGGCCCTCGCGGGGAACGGCTGAGGATCGACGAGGGGCCGCGGTGGTACCCCCAACGGGATTCGAACCCGTGCTGCCGCCGTGAAAGGGCGGTGTCCTAGGCCGCTAGACGATGGGGGCCTGCTGGCGATGACCACGACAAGGGCACCGAGAACCGTCTCAGCATACTGGCTGCACGCAGAAACTCGCAAAGACGGGCCTTTGGCACAATGAGGCCATGGTGGAGATCAGTGATGAGGACTTTGCGCAGATCGTGGCCGATGCCATCGACGCGATCCCGGCCAAGGCCGCCTCGCAGCTGTCCAACGTCGCCTTTGTGATCGAGCCGGACGCCCCCGAGTGGGATCCCTCCCTGCTGGGGCTGTATGACGGCATCCCGCTGACAGAGCGTGACAACTTCTGGTCGGCGGGCACGCTGCCGGACAAGATCACCATCTTCCGCTCGCCCACATTGCGCATCTGTGAGTCAATGGCGGATGTGGTCGAGGAGGTCCACATCACGATCATGCATGAGGTGGGGCACTACTTCGGCATCGATGACGAGCGACTGCACGAACTCGGCTGGGCCTAGTTCCGCATGCCGACCTCGGCTGGCCTCTGCTCTTGCCATGCATCGAGAGATAGCGATACCATCGCCGTATGACGATGGATCAAGAATTGGACTGCGGTGAGCGCATGCCCGTGCATGACCATCAGCGGGTGGCCAGGTTGCTCCATGCACTCGCCGAACCCAACCGCCTGGCGATGGTCCACCTCCTGGCGCGCAGCGAGCAACGGGTCACCGATGTGACTGCGGTGCTCGGCCTGGCCCAGTCCACGGTGTCCGCGCATCTGGCCACGTTGCGAGAAGCCGGACTGGTGGAGGTTCGGCTCGCCGGACGTTCGTCGTGGTATCGCGTCAGCGATCAGGATGTCGAGCATGTCATCGCGGCTGCAGAGCAGGTCCTTGCTCGTCTGACCGGAGGCGATGCGGGTGCCGCAGGCCAGATCGGAAGCAGCCGCGTCCCGCTGGTGGCACTATCGTGAGCGGGGGCCACTCGCACGCCCACGCGGATACCGCTGCGGGCCTCCACCGCAAGCGTCTGGTGCTGGTGCTGACGATCATCTGCACGGTACTGGTCGCTGAGGCTATCGAGGCGTGGGCCTCGGGATCCTTGGCGCTACTGGCCGAAGCGGGGCACATGCTCACCGATGCGGCCGGGCTGGCGGTCGCATTGTGGGCGAGCTGGCTGGCCCAGCGCCCCGCCACCGAGGTACGCACCTACGGATGGCAGCGAGCGGAGATCCTGGCGGCGTTGGCCAATGCGCTGCTCCTGTCCGTCATCGCGGTGACGGTCATCATCGAGGGCGTGCAGCGGGTGCTGAGCCCGCCGGGTGAAGTCCGGACGGGACTGATGATCGCCATCGCACTCGTGGGGCTGGTCGCCAACATCAGCGGCTTGCTGATCCTGCGAGGCGGGCAAGCTGAGTCCCTCAACGTGCGCGGCGCCTACCTGGAGGTGCTCGGCGATGCCCTCGGCTCGGTTGCGGTGATCGTGGCAGGCGTTGTCATCGCGATCACTGGCTTCGGCGCAGCGGACGGAGTCGCCTCCATCGCGATCGGGCTGATGATCCTCCCGCGCGCGGCCTCGCTGCTCCGGGACGTCGCCCGGGTGCTGCTGGAGGCCGCGCCTGCGGGTGTCGACATGGCCCAGGTCCGTGACCATATGCAGGGCGTCGATCACGTCGTCGCGGTGCATGACCTGCACGCCTGGACCATCACCTCGGGTGTTCCCGTGCTCTCGGCCCATGTGGTGGTCGACCAGCCCCAGCTGGACCACGGCGGAGCCCAGCAGGTGCTGGACCAGTTACGCAGTTGCCTGTCCGCGCATTTCGACGTTGACCACTGCACCTTCCAGATCGAAGGACCGGCCGCACGGAAGACGGAGAGTCACACGCACGCATGATCAGTGCCCGGTGCATCCGCCCGGGCGTGTGTCCGCCCGGCCGTGCGTGCGCCCTCACTGGTTAGAGTGGCAGCATGACCATTCTTGTCACCGGCGGTGCCGGGTACATCGGCGCTCATGTGGTGAAACTGCTGCATGACCAGGGTGAGCGGGTCGTCGTGGTGGACGATCTCAGCACTGGCGACGCCGGTCGCATCGGCTCGGCGCGCCTGGAGCAGTATGACCTGGCCGCACCCGACGCATTGGACCGCCTGGTGGCCGTGATGACCGAGGAGAAGGTCAATGCGGTGATCCACTTCGCGGCCCGCAAACAGGTGGGGGAGTCGGTTCAGCGGCCTCAATGGTATTACCAGCAGAACGTGGGCGGCATGGTCACGTTGCTCACCGCGATGCAGACTGCGGGCGTCTCCAGGCTCGTGTTCTCATCCTCGGCGGCGGTCTATGGGATGCCGGAACTGGACACGGTGACGGAGAAGACCCAGACGGAGCCGATCAACCCCTATGGGCAGACCAAGCTGGCAGGGGAATGGCTGGCGCGCGCTGCGGCGACGGCATGGGGCCTGCGCTTTGTGGGACTGCGGTACTTCAATGTGGCGGGAGCGGCTTCACCCAAGCTCGGCGATCGCGCGGCGCTGAACCTGGTCCCGATGGTGTTCGACCGGATGGCGCAGGGACAGCAGCCCGTCATCTTCGGAGCCGACTACCCCACGGCCGACGGCACCTGCGTACGGGATTACGTCCACGTCGTCGACCTCGCCGGGGCGCACGTGGCCGCTCTTGGCTATCTGGATCGTGAGGATCGCCAGTATGACGTCTTCAACGTCGGGACGGGCACGGGCTCGTCGGTACGGCAGGTGATCTCTGCGATCGCCGAGGCGAGTGGCATGGCTCTGAACCCGGTGATCGCGGAGCGTCGCGCGGGTGACCCGCCGCGCCTGGTCGCGTCCTGCGAGCGGATAGCCGAAGAACTGGGATGGACGGCACAGCGGGATCTTCGGGACATCGTGGAGTCCGCATGGTCCGCGTGGCAGGCCGGACCCAGGGCGGTGCGGCTGCACCGTGAAGAGACCGTGACCCCAGACCGTTTTTGATAACGATTGTCAGTATGTATAGAATGGGCACAACATCGTCAGAGAGTGAGTTTGCCCATGCGCACGTCCCCCCTCGCCGTCGCGGTAGCCAGCATCGCTGCCGCAGGCCTGTTCCTGTCCGGATGCTCGACCTCCCCCGAAGAGTCCGCCTCCCCTGGCGCGAGCACGGGGACGACTGCCGCGGCTCAGCTGTCCGTCGTCGCCTCGACCACGCAGGTCTCCGACTTCGCCCGGAATGTCGGCGGCGACCAGATCAAGCTGACCCAGCTGATCCAGCCCAATGCGAGTGCGCACCACTTCGAGGCCACGGCTGCCGACCTGACCGCACTGAGCACCGCCGACGTCCTGGTCATCAGTGGTGCCGGGCTCGAGGAATGGCTTGACAGCACCGTGACCGCCTCCGGGTTCCAGGGCACGGTCGTCGACTCGTCGACCGGGATCGCCCTCAGCGGTGAGCACTCCGACGAGGAGGAGGGCGAGCATGCCGAGGACGGAGCCGACCACGCCGCGGAGGCCGAGGGCAATCCCCACATCTGGACCGACCCGCAGAACGCCCAGAAGATGGTGACCAACATCGTGGACGGATTCGCCACGGCGGACCCGGCGCACAAGGACAGCTACGAGGCCAACGGAAAGTCCTACAACGCCAAGCTGGCCGCCCTGGACACGTGGATCGCCTCGAACGTCGACCGCGTCCCTGCCAGCGAGCGGTTGGTCGTGAGCAACCACGACGCCTTCCACTACTACCTTCAGCGGTACGGGATCACCTTCGTGGGCTCGATCATGCCGAGCTTCGAGGACAACGCCGAGCCGAGTGCCGCCGAGTTGCAGGCGCTGGTGACCAAGATCAAGGAGCTGAAGGTAGCCGCGATCTTCTCGGAGACCTCGATCAGCGACAAGACGGCGCAGCAGATCGGCCAGTCTGCCGGGGTGAAGGTGTACTCCGGTGACGATGCGCTCTTCGGTGACTCGCTGGGCGTCGCCGGCTCCGACGGGGACACCTACCTCAAGGCGACGATCCACAACACCAAGGCCTTCGTGGAGTCCTGGGGGCTCACCGCGGATGCCGTGCCCGCTGACCTAGAATCGTGAGGTGACAGCCCCCCTCGCCCCGGCGATCGTTCTCGACCGTGCGACGTTCTCCTATGGGGGCACTCCCAGCCTGGTCGGCGTGACCGCCAGCATCGGGGCAGGCGACGCCGTCGCGCTCATCGGGCCCAATGGATCCGGCAAGTCGACTCTGCTCAAGGGGATGCTGGGGCTGGTTCCCCTGGTGGACGGCACTGTGTCCGTCCTGGGAGCCCAGCCCCGTGCAGTTCTGGGACGCATCGGGTACCTGCCGCAGAGCGACGAGCTCGATCCCGAGTTCCCGGTGAGCCTTGCGCAGGTGGTCATGATGGGGCGTTACCGGGCGCTCGGTCTGGCGCGCTGGCCCGGGAAGTCAGATCGGCAGGCCGTCGCCGAGGCGCTGGAGAAGGTGGGCCTGGCAGACCAGGGCGGAAGACGCTTCGGTGACCTCTCCGGGGGACAGCAGCAGCGCGGCATCCTGGCACGCGCCCTCACCGGCCAGCCGCAGATCCTGCTCCTGGACGAGCCGTTCAACGGGCTGGACCGCACCAACCGAGAGGCGCTGCTGGCGACCTTGAAGGGCCTGCGTGAGGAGGGCGTCACCGTCGTGACCTCGACGCATGACCTGGAGCTGGCGCGTGAGGCCTGCACCCATGTGATGCTGCTGAACCGGCACGTGGTGGCTTTCGGTCCCCTGGAATCGACCTTGACCCTGCCGCAGATCGAGCGCACCTTCGAGGACGTGGGGGTCGAGATCGATCAGCACATGGTCACGACGCTGCCTCACGAGCACGGCTGACACCCATGACCCTCGCGGACATCGCCGCTGCCTTCAGCCTGCCGTTCATGGCGCGGTCGCTGACTGCGATCGTCGTACTGTCGCTGGTCGGGGCCATCATCGGCGTCATCATCAATCTGCGTGACCTGGAGTTCATCAGCGACGGGCTGGCGCACTCGGTCTTTCCGGGCCTGGTGATCGGCTACGTGATGGCGGGCACGGACGGGCTGCTGATCGGGGCGCTGATCGCCGCCGTGATCGCCGCCGTCCTGCTCACCTTCGTGGCTCGTCGTGGTGTCGGATCGGATGCCGGCATCGCTGTGGTCCTTGCGAGCATGTTCAGCCTCGGTGTCGTCCTGGTGTCGCGGGAGGACGGGTACGTCTCGCAGCTGGAGCAGTTGCTGTTCGGGCGGCTGCTGACGGTCACGGACTCTCAACTATGGCAGATCGTGGTCGTCTCGCTTGTGGCTCTGGCTCTGGTGCTGCTGACGTGGCGCGGGCAGGTCTTTCATGCGTTCGACGCGGCAGGCTTCCGGGCAGCGGGATTCCGTGCCCTGGCCTATGACCTGGTGCTGAACATCGCCATCGCGCTGGTGGTCGTGGCGGGGTCGCAGGCCATCGGCAACCTGCTGGTGCTGGCGCTGCTGATCGTCCCTGCCGCCGTCGCGCGGCTGGTGACCCGCAGGCTCGGCTGGCTCGCCCCCATCGCGGCGCTGGTCTCGGCGGCGAGCGGGGTGGTCGGGCTGCTGGTGAGCTACCAGGCCTCGGTCGTCCATGGGCTCTCGGCCTCCCCCAGCGCCACGGTCGTGCTGGTGCTCATCGTGGTGTACCTGGCCGTGCTCGGCGGGTACTCGGTGGTGCGGTGGTGCAGCTTGCGGCGTGCAGTCACCGCCCGGAGCGAGGAATCGGCCGCACACCGGCATACCGAGGCGGCCCGGTCATGAGCTCCTTCTACCAGCTCGCCCTGGCCGAGGCGGTGATCCTCGGTCTGCTGTGCGGAATCGTCGGCAGCTTCGTGGTGCTGCGCAAGCGGTCGTTCTTCACGGTGGCGCTGACGCACTCGACGTTCCCGGGGGGCATCCTCGCGGTCCTTCTCGGAATCAATGTCATCGTCGGGGCAGGTGTCTTCGCCGTCCTGCTGGTGCTGGCGATGTCCGTGATCTCGCGAGTGCGGCGCCAGGGTTCGCAGGTGGCCTCTGGGGTGATCCTGACCGGCGGTTTCGCCTTCGGCATGATGCTGCAGTCCCTCAACCCCTCGCTGCCCATCCAGGTGGACACCTTTCTGGTCGGGTCCATCCTGACGGTGTCACGGGCCGACCTCGGGACTGCGGCCGTGGTGCTGGTTGCCGCCATCGTGGCGCTGGTGCTGGGAGGCAAGGAACTGCTGTTCTCGAGCTTCGACCCGTGGGGCTACCGTGCGGCGGGCTTCAGTGAGCGGTGGATGGACCTGATCTCTCTGGGCCTTATCGCGGCGACCGTGGCCGTGGCCATGCCCGCTGTGGGGTCGATCCTGGCCATTGCGCTGATCGTCGGCCCGGCCGCGGCGGCCCGGATCCTGGTCCGATCCGTGTTCTGGATGGTCCCGCTCGCCTGTGTCTTCGCCGTCGGCAGCGGATTGGTCGGGCTGGAGATCTCACGCCGCTGGGATGTCGCGGCCGGGGGCGCGATCAGCCTGACGGCAGCCGCAGTCTTCGTGCTTGCCGTGGGTGCCGACTGGTCACGGCGCCACCTGATCCGCCGGGCACCTGCGGCAGTGTGAGACAATTGTCCTATCTGGGCAGTGCGAACCCGCACGCCCGACGTCGTGGAGCTTCCCGCAGACCGGCATTCTGAGCCTGGTCGATTCTCACGCGGCGAACCCGACCATCAGCCCGTCCTGCCCGTGTGTGCCTGGTGCCACCGGAGTGCGTTCGGGCACGAGAGGCAGTACAACGTGACCACATTCGACATCTTCGCCCTGCCGACCCCGGTGCGCGACGAGCTCGCGCGCCAGGGACTGACGGCCCCCTTCCCCATTCAGCAGGCGACCCTGCCCGACACGCTCGCGGGCAAGGACGTGCTCGGCCGCGGGCGCACAGGCTCGGGCAAGACTCTCGCCTTCGCCCTTCCGGTCGTGACCCGGTTGGCCGCCTCCGGCACCCGCCGTCAGGCGCGGCGGCCCCGGGCCCTTGTCCTGTGCCCGACCCGGGAGCTGGCCAACCAGATCGACGCCACCATGGCCCCGCTGGCCACTGCCGTCGGGCTGACCACCACGACCATCTTCGGCGGCGTCTCACAGAGCAGGCAGGTGTCCGCCCTGAACGGCGGCATCGACATCGTCATCGCCTGCCCGGGCCGGCTTGAGGAC
>JAATES010000321.1 GCA_015655615.1 Actinomycetales bacterium | reverse complement strand
GTCCTCAGCCCGCTGGCCCTCGAGGTATGGGAACTCCTCGAGTCGGCAGGGAGCCTGTTCGCCCCGGCGATCCTCGATCACCTCCGTGCCACGCGGGCCGATGGGGCGGCGGCCCCCGAGGTGACCGCCGCCATGCTGGCCGACGCCATGTGGGAGCTCGCCTGGGGCGGACTGGTGACCGACGACCGGTTCGACGCCCTGCGGTCGCGATCGGCCGCACCGTCCCGCAACCCGGCGCGGCTGCGAGGTCATCCTGAGCGCGCCGGGTCGCCCTCCCGTGCCATGCGCGCAGCCTCCGCCCACCGCAGCACCCGACCCGACCTCGCCGGCCGGTGGTCGGCCGTGGCGGGTCCCACCGCGTCGGCCGAGGCGCAGGCCATGTGGCTCGCCGACTCTCTGCTCAGGCGCTACGGGGTGGTCACCCGGGACCTCATCGTGCAGGCCGGTCCCGCCCCGGCTGTCGCAGCGGTGCAGCAGGTGTTACGCACCAGGGCCGAGCTCGGCACAGTCCGGCGCGGGTACTTCGTCTCGGGACTCGGGGGCACGCAATATGCCGAGCGAGCCGCAGTCGATTCCCTGCGCACGGTCCGGACCGGAGTGGTCGAGGTGCTGTCTGCCGTTGATCCCGCTCAGGCCTACGGTGCAGCCATCCCTTGGCCTGCCGATCGCCGATCGCATCTTCCGGGCCGGCGGGCGGGAGCCAGTGTGATCCTGCTCGACGGCGCACTGGCGTATTACCTGGAACGCGGCGGGCGCAGTCTCCTGGTCCTTACCGAAGACGGCACAGCCATCGACCGAGGTGCGCAGGCCCTCGTCGAGTCCGTTCGAGACGGACGGCTACCCGGCCCGGTGATCACCGGCATCAACGGCGTGCCCATCCTGGGTGGCGTCCCCCCGGACGAAGGCACGCGAGCAGACACCGAAGCGGCCGACGACGCCAGAGCCCGAGCGATCATCGCACTGCGCGCAGCAGGCTTCGTCCTGACCCCCCGTGGCCTCCGGCTGCCTCGATCACTGTGAGGAGAATCCACACACCGCCAGGAGTTCCTCGCGCACACCCTGTGCGAGCCTGTCGATGGCCTCAGCGCTCTCCGGCGAGCACAGCACGGAGACGACCAGTCTCTCCTCGCACGACAGGGCGGCGACCATCGTGGTGACATTGCCGACCAGTGGCGCCAACGGGATGGCCCTGATCACTCGCCGCCCGAGTATGGCCGGCGGCGCCAGGGGGCCCCGCATGTTGGTGAGCATGGTGGTGATCGAGCGCTGACGCTCCACAAAGCGGCGGTACTGGCCGCACGCCGCCAGGGCACGAAAGAACTGCGCCGTCAGCCACCAGGTCCACCCGGCGATCCGGCGCTTGTGAGATCGCGTGATCCCGGCCAGTCTGCTCAATGAGTCCGCATCCGGCTCTGCGCGGACGGGCACGGGAACTCGGAACGAGCCGACCCGGTTCCCGATCTCGCCCGTGGGACGGGTCACCATGCTTGAGACCACGATCCGCGCGTCTCCCTGCCCGTCCTCGCGCAGGACGTTCCTGACCGCCTGGCCCCACGACCACAGCAGCGCGTCGTTGATGGTCGCCCCGCATGACCGGGCACCTCGGTGCAGGGCGCCGAGCCCGACCTCCACCGTGCGTAGCGCATATCCCGGCGTCACCGGCTGGTTCACGGACGTTCGCGGGATCAGCCGCCAGGAGATACCGGGCTCTCCCCTGCCCCACACCGACCGCGGTCGGGGCGGTGGACGGGATCCCAGCTGAGGTTCTGGCGGACCATCCCGCGGGGGCGACCCCGGACCCGGGGATAGCGCGTCGTCCTGCACGAGCAGGAGGAGTGCGCGCAGGATGCTCGGCCCGTCTGCCAGGACATGATGGCTGGACCACACCAGAGCCGAATGCCCGGAATCCGGAATCGAGACCACCGTCATGGTCCACATCGGTCGACGTGGATCCCATGGCTCGGAGAGGATACCGGCGGCGACGTCCAGGAGGTCCCCCGCCAGCGCGGTCCGGTGACGGAGATGGAAGGCGAGGTCGACCGCGACCGGAATCCACCGCAGTCGT